>NZ_AOHM01000038.1:0-567 GCF_000510895.2 Pseudomonas sp. FH1 | reverse complement strand
TGAGGCCTACCAGATAATCGGCCTGACCAAAGCTGGCACAGATCAGGTCATTGCTGAGTACCCTCAAAACTAATCCCACCCCATCCCTCCCGTCACAGCATGGTCAGCGTTCATGACCATGCAGCGGGACATGCTCCTTCGATTTCATTCTCAAGCCATGGCTAAAGACGATCAACAGCCGTCGTAAAGGCATGCTTGTGCCTAATCAGATAACCCCGAACCGCAGTCCTCAATAAGAATTTGAGATGACCCCATCCTCCGCATGCTGACAAGCACTGCGCAGTTGATCGCGATAGTGTTAAGTTCGGAGATGGCGTTGCACCCTCAGCGTACCTTCCCGAATCAGGACATCTGTCTCGGCTGAAACAGTAGAAAACGTAAATGACGGTGGCTTAAGAGTTCTTTTTTTGAAGGCTCTTCAGACGCAGGGTCGCGCGTTGTACAGCGGCCATTTTTTCTGGACGCTTCATTCGTTTCCATTTTCTGATGTCTTCCTTGGTGCGACCGCAGCTAACGCACAGTTCGCTGTTCAGCTGGCAAACAGAAATACAGGGATTTTCGATGTCC
>NZ_AOHM01000037.1:0-5448 GCF_000510895.2 Pseudomonas sp. FH1 | reverse complement strand
CGGGATGGGATCAGGTGGTTCCAATGCTCTATGGTCGTCAAGAAATTCGGGTACTGAGTCGTGGCAGGTGCCTCGCTTCAGCAAATTGGGTATGTGACAGCTTTCGGTGTTTTGTGAGATTCGAACTTTCGGTTCTATCGTCTTCACACACCGCAATCTGATGCTCTTTCGAGTAGTCAAATTGCTTGGGTGTTATATGGTCAAGCCTCACGGGCAATTAGTATTGGTTAGCTCAACGCCTCACAGCGCTTACACACCCAACCTATCAACGTCGTAGTCTTCGACGGCCCTTCAGGGAACTCAAGGTTCCAGTGAGATCTCATCTTGAGGCTAGTTTCCCGCTTAGATGCTTTCAGCGGTTATCTATTCCGAACATAGCTACCCGGCAATGCCACTGGCGTGACAACCGGAACACCAGAGGTTCGTCCACTCCGGTCCTCTCGTACTAGGAGCAGCCCCTCTCAAATCTCAAACGTCCACGGCAGATAGGGACCGAACTGTCTCACGACGTTCTAAACCCAGCTCGCGTACCACTTTAAATGGCGAACAGCCATACCCTTGGGACCGGCTTCAGCCCCAGGATGTGATGAGCCGACATCGAGGTGCCAAACACCGCCGTCGATATGAACTCTTGGGCGGTATCAGCCTGTTATCCCCGGAGTACCTTTTATCCGTTGAGCGATGGCCCTTCCATACAGAACCACCGGATCACTAAGACCTACTTTCGTACCTGCTCGACGTGTCTGTCTCGCAGTCAAGCGCGCTTTTGCCTTTATACTCTACGACCGATTTCCGACCGGTCTGAGCGCACCTTCGTACTCCTCCGTTACTCTTTAGGAGGAGACCGCCCCAGTCAAACTACCCACCATACACTGTCCTCGATCCGGATAACGGACCTGAGTTAGAACCTCAAAGTTGCCAGGGTGGTATTTCAAGGTTGGCTCCACGCAGACTGGCGTCCACGCTTCAAAGCCTCCCACCTATCCTACACAAGCAAATTCAAAGTCCAGTGCAAAGCTATAGTAAAGGTTCACGGGGTCTTTCCGTCTAGCCGCGGATACACTGCATCTTCACAGCGATTTCAATTTCACTGAGTCTCGGGTGGAGACAGCGCCGCCATCGTTACGCCATTCGTGCAGGTCGGAACTTACCCGACAAGGAATTTCGCTACCTTAGGACCGTTATAGTTACGGCCGCCGTTTACCGGGGCTTCGATCAAGAGCTTCGCGTTAGCTAACCCCATCAATTAACCTTCCGGCACCGGGCAGGCGTCACACCCTATACGTCCACTTTCGTGTTTGCAGAGTGCTGTGTTTTTAATAAACAGTCGCAGCGGCCTGGTATCTTCGACCGGCATGAGCTTACGGAGCAAGTCCTTCACCCTCACCGGCGCACCTTCTCCCGAAGTTACGGTGCCATTTTGCCTAGTTCCTTCACCCGAGTTCTCTCAAGCGCCTTGGTATTCTCTACCCAACCACCTGTGTCGGTTTGGGGTACGGTTCCTGGTTACCTGAAGCTTAGAAGCTTTTCTTGGAAGCATGGCATCAACCACTTCGTTAACTAAAAGTTAACTCGTCATCAGCTCTCGGCCTTAGAATCCCGGATTTACCTAAGATTCCAGCCTACCACCTTAAACTTGGACAACCAACGCCAAGCTGGCCTAGCCTTCTCCGTCCCTCCATCGCAATAACCAGAAGTACAGGAATATTAACCTGTTTTCCATCGACTACGCTTTTCAGCCTCGCCTTAGGGACCGACTAACCCTGCGTCGATTAACGTTGCGCAGGAAACCTTGGTCTTTCGGCGTGGGTGTTTTTCACACCCATTGTCGTTACTCATGTCAGCATTCGCACTTCTGATACCTCCAGCAAGCTTCTCAACTCACCTTCACAGGCTTACAGAACGCTCCTCTACCGCATCACTTACGTGATACCCGTAGCTTCGGTGTATGGTTTGAGCCCCGTTACATCTTCCGCGCAGGCCGACTCGACTAGTGAGCTATTACGCTTTCTTTAAAGGGTGGCTGCTTCTAAGCCAACCTCCTAGCTGTCTAAGCCTTCCCACATCGTTTCCCACTTAACCATAACTTTGGGACCTTAGCTGACGGTCTGGGTTGTTTCCCTTTTCACGACGGACGTTAGCACCCGCCGTGTGTCTCCCATGCTCGGCACTTGTAGGTATTCGGAGTTTGCATCGGTTTGGTAAGTCGGGATGACCCCCTAGCCGAAACAGTGCTCTACCCCCTACAGTGATACATGAGGCGCTACCTAAATAGCTTTCGAGGAGAACCAGCTATCTCCGAGCTTGATTAGCCTTTCACTCCGATCCACAGGTCATCCGCTAACTTTTCAACGGTAGTCGGTTCGGTCCTCCAGTTAGTGTTACCCAACCTTCAACCTGCCCATGGATAGATCGCCCGGTTTCGGGTCTATTCCCAGCGACTAGACGCCCTATTAAGACTCGCTTTCGCTACGCCTCCCCTATTCGGTTAAGCTCGCCACTGAAAATAAGTCGCTGACCCATTATACAAAAGGTACGCAGTCACCCAACAAAGTGGGCTCCCACTGCTTGTACGCATACGGTTTCAGGATCTATTTCACTCCCCTCTCCGGGGTTCTTTTCGCCTTTCCCTCACGGTACTAGTTCACTATCGGTCAGTCAGTAGTATTTAGCCTTGGAGGATGGTCCCCCCATATTCAGACAAAGTTTCTCGTGCTCCGTCCTACTCGATTTCATGACTAAGAGATTTTCGCGTACAGGGCTATCACCCACTATGGCCGCACTTTCCAGAGCGTTCCGCTAATCTCAAAGCCACTTAAGGGCTAGTCCCCGTTCGCTCGCCACTACTAAGGGAATCTCGGTTGATTTCTTTTCCTCAGGGTACTTAGATGTTTCAGTTCCCCTGGTTCGCCTCTTACGCCTATGTATTCAGCGTAAGATAACCATCTTATGATGGCTGGGTTCCCCCATTCAGACATCTCCGGATCAAAGTCTGTTTGCCGACTCCCCGAAGCTTTTCGCAGGCTACCACGTCTTTCATCGCCTCTGACTGCCAAGGCATCCACCGTATGCGCTTCTTCACTTGACCATATAACCCCAAGCAATCTGGTTATACTGTGAAGACAACATTCGCCGAAAATTCGATAATACTCAAAACTGAGTAACTCACAAATTTTACCTTAGCCTGATCCGTTACCAGTGAAAGTAACGTTCAGTCTATCTTTCTATCACATACCCAAATTTTTAAAGAACGATCTAATCAAAGACTAGAAATCAACATTCACCATCATTTTGATGGAATGCTCATTTCTAAGCTTTCAAACTTCAGAAGCAGTAGTGGTGGAGCCAAACGGGATCGAACCGTTGACCTCCTGCGTGCAAGGCAGGCGCTCTCCCAGCTGAGCTATGGCCCCGTATTTCTACAGGCGTTTCCCACACAAAATTGGTGGGTCTGGGCAGATTCGAACTGCCGACCTCACCCTTATCAGGGGTGCGCTCTAACCAACTGAGCTACAGACCCAATTTCGGGCTGCTTCTTATCGTCTTCTTCAATGAATCAAGCAATTCGTGTGGGAACTTATGGAGCAGCTGATGTCGTCGATTAAGGAGGTGATCCAGCCGCAGGTTCCCCTACGGCTACCTTGTTACGACTTCACCCCAGTCATGAATCACACCGTGGTAACCGTCCTCCCGAAGGTTAGACTAGCTACTTCTGGTGCAACCCACTCCCATGGTGTGACGGGCGGTGTGTACAAGGCCCGGGAACGTATTCACCGCGACATTCTGATTCGCGATTACTAGCGATTCCGACTTCACGCAGTCGAGTTGCAGACTGCGATCCGGACTACGATCGGTTTTATGGGATTAGCTCCACCTCGCGGCTTGGCAACCCTCTGTACCGACCATTGTAGCACGTGTGTAGCCCAGGCCGTAAGGGCCATGATGACTTGACGTCATCCCCACCTTCCTCCGGTTTGTCACCGGCAGTCTCCTTAGAGTGCCCACCATTACGTGCTGGTAACTAAGGACAAGGGTTGCGCTCGTTACGGGACTTAACCCAACATCTCACGACACGAGCTGACGACAGCCATGCAGCACCTGTCTCAATGTTCCCGAAGGCACCAATCTATCTCTAGAAAGTTCATTGGATGTCAAGGCCTGGTAAGGTTCTTCGCGTTGCTTCGAATTAAACCACATGCTCCACCGCTTGTGCGGGCCCCCGTCAATTCATTTGAGTTTTAACCTTGCGGCCGTACTCCCCAGGCGGTCAACTTAATGCGTTAGCTGCGCCACTAAAAGCTCAAGGCTTCCAACGGCTAGTTGACATCGTTTACGGCGTGGACTACCAGGGTATCTAATCCTGTTTGCTCCCCACGCTTTCGCACCTCAGTGTCAGTATTAGTCCAGGTGGTCGCCTTCGCCACTGGTGTTCCTTCCTATATCTACGCATTTCACCGCTACACAGGAAATTCCACCACCCTCTACCATACTCTAGTCAGTCAGTTTTGAATGCAGTTCCCAGGTTGAGCCCGGGGATTTCACATCCAACTTAACAAACCACCTACGCGCGCTTTACGCCCAGTAATTCCGATTAACGCTTGCACCCTCTGTATTACCGCGGCTGCTGGCACAGAGTTAGCCGGTGCTTATTCTGTCGGTAACGTCAAAATTGCAGAGTATTAATCTACAACCCTTCCTCCCAACTTAAAGTGCTTTACAATCCGAAGACCTTCTTCACACACGCGGCATGGCTGGATCAGGCTTTCGCCCATTGTCCAATATTCCCCACTGCTGCCTCCCGTAGGAGTCTGGACCGTGTCTCAGTTCCAGTGTGACTGATCATCCTCTCAGACCAGTTACGGATCGTCGCCTTGGTGAGCCATTACCTCACCAACTAGCTAATCCGACCTAGGCTCATCTGATAGCGCAAGGCCCGAAGGTCCCCTGCTTTCTCCCGTAGGACGTATGCGGTATTAGCGTCCGTTTCCGAACGTTATCCCCCACTACCAGGCAGATTCCTAGGCATTACTCACCCGTCCGCCGCTCTCAAGAGAAGCAAGCTTCTCTCTACCGCTCGACTTGCATGTGTTAGGCCTGCCGCCAGCGTTCAATCTGAGCCATGATCAAACTCTTCAGTTCAAACATCTTTGGGTTTTTAAGAAACCCTAAACTTGGCTCAGCAATCGTTGGTTACATCTTTGATTTCTCGCGGAGTAACTTGTGATGCTGATAATCTTGTTGACTATCAGTCTGACTCCACAAGCACCCACACGAATTGCTTGATTCAGTTGTTAAAGAGCGGTTGGTTAAGATCTTTCGTCTCAACCGAGGCGCGCATTCTACAGCAGCCTCATTTGCTGTCAAGTGATTATTTTCAGAAGCTTTCGAAGATTTCTTCAACAACTTCAACCACTTGCGCTTCCGATCTCTCGTCAGCGGGAGGCGAAT
>NZ_AOHM01000036.1:0-192688 GCF_000510895.2 Pseudomonas sp. FH1 | reverse complement strand
GTGTCCGGATGTTGGTGGGCTGAGTGTCCGGATGGCGTGGAATCCGCATCGATGAATAAGAAGGCCGATCCTAAACCGCAACCAGCACCAGAAGCCCCTACGGTGGCCGTAGAAGCACCTAAACCAGTTGAGCCTGTCATGCCTATACCTCTTCAAAAAGCTCCTGAGAAGCCACCAGAGCCTACAAAGCAGGTTGAACAAGAACAGGTAGCACCTACCAACGATGACTTGATTGATGACTTGATGAAAGAGTTTGAGCCATCCAACCCTACACCTGTCGCAGAAGCTCCTACAAAGGCCTTAGAGACACCTACACCAGTAGAGCCTGCCGTAGATGACATTTACGCACCGATGACACCGGAGCCGATTCCAGAGCCTGAAAACCATAAGATTGATGGCGACTATTCAACATATTCGAATGATGAAATTGTTGAAGAATTTGAATGGTTGCAACCGAGACTAACGAAAAGTTTATTTCCGGGCAACAGCACACGAGACATCGCGGGGCATAGAGAAATGGACAACATTCCAGACAATCGTAATGGCATAAAAACTGGAGAGGTTAAGCGTCAATATGAATTAAGACAGAAATTATATAATCTATTTGATGAAATTAAAGAAAGAGACCCGTCAGCCGCAAAACAGCTTGAACAAGCTTTTAAAGCACAGATGGCAAACAAAAGAGCGGTTACGTTTGACTTAAAACCACAGTTAACAAAATAGCCCTATCAGGGCTTTTTATTTGTCTTGGATTTGAAAGTTTCTAATTCCAACTTGTAGCGTTACATCTTTGTTGAACCCGTTAACTTTGCTTACATTTAAGTATTCTTTCATACAATCATTTATAAAGCGTGACAACGGAAATTTGTGAGTATTGGCAATTTCTCTAAATTGATTATGTGTTTCAGCGTCGAGTGTGATGGTGCAAACTTTAAGATTTGCTTTTGCTTTTGGTTTTTTCATTAGTGTCCCTTTCTTATTTATATATATTTATTAGAGCACAAATAAAAGCAAAGTCAAATAAATACATATTTTTCTTGACAAAATTCAGGCACAAAAAAACCAGCATTAGCTGGCTTTGTTATAAGTCCCTTATACATTCGTCTTGATATTCGTAAGGAACTCTACTTTGGTCTACCAGCACCTTGAATGTGTAATCTAATGGGTCAAAAATCAAATGACAAACACTTTTGTCATGTGCATTCTTAACATCTTTATATAAACCATAAAGACCTAGTTTTTTTGTATATTTTAAGATTTCTTTTCTTTTGCTAGTTACCCTTATTAGTTGCATGCTCATAATCTCCTGTTCTTGATAACAATATAACATGCGATTATAAATAATCAATAGATAAGTATTTATTTATTGCAACTCGGCAGCATCAAGCAATGCAGTATCAACAATTTTGTAATTTGCTTTTATATCAATCATTTCTTTTGTGCTCAAATCAATTATGTATTTACCTATTAGTCTTTTTCCGAAAACATCACCGAGCAGGTCATTCTTAAATACTTGTATTTTGCTGTATAGCCTCATTATTTTTAGGTTTCCATTTACAAATATAGAGAACCCAATGAAATCGTTCTTGTCCACAAATGCGAACGCCTTATCAATAACGTCATTCTTGCCTTTCAAGAATGATTTTCTTTTCAGCTCTCTCCACAATGAAAGCGTATTCTTAACGCCGAACATTGCATATCTACGCACAGACCACAGTGCTTGAACTGCTCTAACTTTTTTGTGATTTGAGATTTCCAACTTATCTACATTTAGGACGCCGCCTTTTAACTCGAATTCCAAATTGAATGACTTAGTTAGATACTTCATCACGTATGATGTTGCCTTGCTTTTCTTTGCGTCAATTTCTTCAATTCTTACGGCGTTTTCCGAGTGTCTAAAATGCTTGTTAATCAAGATTACTAATTCGTCATAATGTTTCTTATTAACATACATTAAAGCGTGCTTATGAAAGCACTGGTCTTTGTGAGGTTCGACTGCCCAGAAACCATTCATCTCAATCTTATGTCTATGGATGTCTTTTCTAAAAGCATTCCATAAGCCTTTCAAGTAATCATTGCTATCCTTTGGGGTTGAACCGTCCCAAGAACTAACGCCTTTCGACGGCTTTGGATGAAATCTTGCCGGAGCGGTAAAAGTTATGAAAAGAGGCTTATAGTTAAGTTGTTTGGCATAGGCGTCCAACGATGAGACTTGGATAAATATCTCAGCAAATCTTTGCTTTTCAGTGCTTGCTACTTTCCATAGTGGGATTTTCTTGTTGTTTTCATTAACAAGAGATTTCTTCATTATGTAATCAAGCTGGCTGGCTTCGTCAGCTTCTCTATTGCGAACAACTTCATCACTACAAATCTCAAATGCTCGACCGGAACCAATCAAACCTGAGTGCAGCTTTAAAAGTTCGCTTCTTTGTTTTTGTATTCTTTTTATTTGTGATTTAAGTCTTTTCTCATCAGCAATGTTGATGAGCTTGTCTTTTATAGTTGACCCTTTAATGTCCTTTATTTTGATACCATAACCGATATCCCAATCATTCTTTATGCGTGAAAAAATACTCTCGCCGGAGTCATCGTTGTCGAGGTTTCTCTGCTTTATTATTAGTTGCTCTTGAATTCTCTCGAAAACAAACGTGATATTTTTGACGATTTCGTCCAAATCGCCAGCTAGAATGTATTTATGTCGTATCTTCCAGCATCTATATTCACTGCAAGTGGCAACCCAAGTGAATTTATTTTTGAGGTTTCTTATTTCTTTGGCTATGTTTTCACGCTTTCTTTTTGATGAGTTATTTAACTTATTTTCAAGACATTCCTTTGCAATCATCTTTTTTTCGATGGCTCGCTCAAAAAAATACTGCCTTTCACATTCTGCAAAGAAAAATTCAGGAGTAAGATTTTTAAGGATTATGCGTTGTGGAATAAATATCATGAAAGTTATTATTGTTCGTTACTAATACAAATACCATGCCGTGCATGGTTGTCAAATAAATAAATATTTTTACTTTCTAACCTGTAAAAAAGCTGATTTTTTTAAAAATCAAAAACGGTCAAAAAAACCTATAAAATCAACTTGCGACACTTATTTAAGAGTTATCCAAGAAGAGCAAAAGCAAAAGCCCGCCCTAACAGGCGAAAAGCATCTGGGTATTGCGAACAAAGTTCGCATATCAAAATCAAAAGCGTAGAACTCAAATTTTTATATTCAATAAATTTTGAGTAGCAAAACTTTCAAAAATCAAAACCTTTGAAATTGCCGTTTTTAGACGATTTACCATCTTGTGCGTATGGTAATACCGGGAATTAAAACACGCCGTTTTTAGCTTGTTTCTGTTGACGCACTAGAAAAGTGCATTGAGTTTTTTCTACGTTTTTTGTCGGTTTTTTGAGTTTCAATTTTCTTGGATAGTCGTTTTTTGGCTTAAAATCAATGAAAAACGTTGTCAATAGAAAACCGAAAATATATTTAAGGTGGGACCTTAATTATCAAATAGAGGTCAACCATATTCTTTAAATTTCACAGAATATGAAATGACCATCCACCGCGTTCATCTGGTAATTTTTCAAGCTTGAACAACTTCAACCGCTAAAAACGACCTAGCAGGCCAATATGTTGTATTCAGTCTTTGGTAGGCAGAACATAACTTGATAGCCCTGTATTCACGTAATTCCAGATTTTTTTTGATATTAAGCCGCGATCTAAAAAATACTCAGCAGCAAATAGAACTCTTGGAGCTAATTGTTTTGCATCTTGTATATGGCCATTGGCTGCCAAGTTAACACAATATCTGGTCACAACTTTTAATGCGACCTCTTCATCATTTATCTCATCACGAACAGCTTCATCAACTATGCTTTTATAATCGGATAGCGAAATAAAATTTGGATTCAACTCGTTATCAACTTTATAGTCTTGCCATAATATCTGTTTGACTATTTCGTAATGCTTCTGTCTATTTTTATAGTGCCCAAACATATTAGTTACCTACACCGATGAACCCAGCGAAATAACACAAACACTAACCCATGGCGTGTCATTTTGCCATCATGCTTTTTGTCGCTTTTTATGTAGAGGTTTTTGCAGAGCTTAGTGGCAATCTAAATAGTAAATGGTCTGATAATCATTCTTAGGCTAATCCTCACCTGAGTATGAGACACATTCGATCCATGGTTGACCCTTTCCCGCACTGCTGCAGAGCCGCAGCACGTCAAACGGTCTGGATAAGAAGGATAGCTTCAATACACCGTTTCAGGTGTGCAGAGCGAAGCCGAAGCGGACGCCACCGGGAGGCGGTTTTTCCCAAGAAAAGGGTATGAGAAGGGTAGATTTTTTGGATAGAAAAAGGGGTAGAAATTTCTTTCTACCCCTTTTCTAAGTCCTTGATTTACAAGGAAAATTATGGTGCCCCGAGGGAGACTCGAACTCCCACTCCTTTCGAAAACGGATTTTGAATCCGCCGCGTCTACCAATTCCGCCATCAGGGCTCAATGGCGGCGAAGTATAGAGATGAGATTACCGTTGGTCAATCACCTTTCATGGTCAATTTTCACTATTTCCGCTAGACTTCCCGGCCCTGCTAGACGAACTCCATCATGCGCGTTGCTGACTTTACTTTTGAACTCCCTGATTCGCTGATCGCTCGCCATCCTTTGGCCGAGCGTCGCGCCAGTCGACTGCTGACCCTGGACGGGGTGAGTGGCGCCCTCGCACACCGTCAATTCACTGATTTGCTTGAGCATTTGCGCCCAGGCGATCTGATGGTGTTCAACAATACCCGGGTGATTCCGGCGCGGCTGTTTGGCCAGAAAGCTTCCGGTGGCAAGCTGGAAATTCTGGTGGAACGGGTGCTGGACAGTCATCGCGTACTGGCTCACGTGCGCTCCAGCAAGTCGCCGAAACCGGGTTCAAGCATCCTCATCGATGGCGGTGGCGAAGCCGAGATGGTGGCGCGTCATGATGCGCTGTTCGAACTCAAGTTTGCCGAAGAAGTACTGCCGCTGCTGGAGCGCGTCGGCCATATGCCGCTGCCGCCCTATATAGACCGCCCCGACGAAGACTCGGACCGCGAACGCTATCAGACGGTGTACTCCCAGCGCCTCGGCGCCGTTGCCGCGCCGACTGCGGGCCTGCACTTCGATCAGCCGCTGCTGGATGCGATTGCCGCCAAGGGCGTCGAGACCGCCTATGTGACCCTGCACGTGGGGGCCGGCACGTTTCAGCCGGTACGTGTGGATAACATCGAAGACCACCATATGCACAGCGAGTGGTTGGAAGTTAGCCAGGACGTCGTGGACGCTGTCGCGGCGTGCAAGGCGCGTGGCGGGCGAGTCGTCGCCGTGGGAACCACCAGCGTGCGTTCGTTGGAAAGCGCGGCCCGTGATGGCGTGCTCAAACCGTTCAGCGGCGACACCGATATCTTTATCTTCCCAGGCCGGCCCTTCCATGTGGTCGATTGCCTGGTGACTAACTTCCATTTGCCCGAATCCACGCTGTTGATGCTGGTGTCGGCATTTGCCGGTTATCCGGAAACCATGGCCGCTTATCAAGCCGCCATCGCCAACGAGTACCGTTTTTTCAGCTACGGTGATGCGATGTTTATCACCCGTAACCCGGCGCCACGCGGCCCAGAGGGAACCTTATGAGTCGTATGTCGTTTGAACTGCTTGCCACTGACGGCAAGGCCCGACGCGGTCGCCTGACCTTTCCGCGCGGCACCGTCGAGACCCCGGCTTTCATGCCGGTCGGCACCTACGGCACCGTTAAGGGCATGCTGCCGCGCGACATCGTTGCCACCGGCGCCGAGATCATCCTCGGTAACACCTTCCACCTGTGGCTGCGCCCGGGCACGGAAGTGATCAAGAAGCACGGCGACCTGCATGACTTCATGAAGTGGCAAGGCCCGATCCTGACCG
Source organism: Pseudomonas sp. FH1 (assembly GCF_000510895.2). Lineage (NCBI taxonomy): Bacteria > Pseudomonadati > Pseudomonadota > Gammaproteobacteria > Pseudomonadales > Pseudomonadaceae > Pseudomonas > Pseudomonas sp. FH1. The sequence continues at coordinate 186,760 of NZ_AOHM01000036.1, read as the reverse complement.
ACTCGGGTGGTTTCCAGGTGTTCAGCCTGGGCGCCATGCGCAAGATCAAGGAAGAGGGCGTGACCTTCGCCTCGCCGGTGGATGGTTCCAAGGTGTTCATGGGCCCGGAAGAGTCGATGCAGGTGCAGCGCGACCTGGGTTCCGACATCGTGATGATTTTCGACGAGTGCACGCCGTACCCGGCTGACGAAGATGTCGCGCGGATTTCGATGGAGTTGTCCCTGCGTTGGGCTCAGCGTTCGAAGAATGCCCACGGTGACAACACCGCTGCGCTGTTCGGTATCGTCCAGGGCGGCATGCACGAAAGCCTGCGCAAACGCTCGCTGGAAGGCTTGGACAAAATCGGCTTTGACGGCCTGGCCATCGGCGGTTTGTCGGTGGGCGAGCCCAAGCACGAAATGATCAAGGTGCTGGATTACCTGCCGGGCCTGATGCCGGCTGACAAACCTCGTTACCTTATGGGCGTTGGCAAACCGGAAGATCTCGTAGAGGGTGTGCGCCGCGGTGTGGACATGTTCGATTGCGTGATGCCAACCCGTAATGCCCGCAATGGGCATCTGTTCATCGATACAGGCGTGCTGAAGATCCGTAACGCGTTCCATCGCCATGATGATTCGCCGCTGGATCCCACCTGTGATTGCTACACCTGCCAGAACTTCTCCCGTGCTTATCTGCACCATCTGGACAAGTGTGGGGAAATGCTGGGTAGCATGTTGAATACCATCCACAATTTGCGTCACTACCAAGTCCTGATGGCTGGTTTGCGCGAGGCTATTCAACAGGGTACATTGGCCGCCTTCGTCGATGCCTTCTATGCCAAGCGCGGGCTTCCTGTGCCGCCCTTGGACTGAGTTTTCCGACCCTAAGATTCACTATTTGCAACTGGAGTGCTAAATGAGCTTTTTTATCTCTAACGCCATGGCTGATGCCGCTGCGCCTGCTGCTGCCGGCCCTATGGGCGGTGGTTTCGAGTGGATTTTCCTGGTCGGCTTCCTGGTCATCTTCTACCTGATGATCTGGCGTCCACAGGCCAAGCGCGCCAAAGAGCAGAAAAACCTGCTGGGCAGCCTGCAGAAAGGTGATGAAGTTGTGACCACCGGCGGCATCGCTGGCAAGATCACCAAGGTTTCCGATGCTTTCGTGGTTCTGGAAGTTTCCGACACCGTAGAAATGAAGTTCCAGAAGGGCGCCATCGCCGCCACGCTGCCAAAAGGCACGCTCAAAGCGATCTGAGTAACAACCTTTACCAATCGACGGGGCGCGCAAGGCGCCCCGCGTTATAAGCGGGCGGCGTGATGCTGAACAAATACCCTCTGTGGAAATACGTACTGATCCTGGCGGTGCTGGCGATCGGTTTTATTTATTCCGCTCCCAATCTCTATCCTGATGACCCGGCGATCCAGATCACTGGCGCCAGCACTTCGCTGCAGGTCAATCAGGCCGATCTGGAACGCGCGAGCAAAGCGCTCGTTGACGCGGGTATCCAGGTCAAGGCGGCAACCTTGGCGGCTGATGCGAAGGGCGGTTTGCTGCGCCTGACCAAGGCAGAAGACCAATTGCCGGCCAAAGATGTGGTGCGCAAGGCCATGGGTGACGACTATGTGGTCGCGCTCAACCTGGCACAGACCACGCCTACCTGGCTGCGCAAGATCGGCGCGCACCCAATGAAGCTGGGTCTGGACTTGTCCGGTGGTGTGCACTTCCTGCTGGAAGTCGACATGGACAAGGCCCTCGACGCGCGCCTGAAGGTCTACGAAGGTGACGTGAAGAGCCTGCTGCGTAAAGAGCGCCTGCGTTATCGCAGCCTGCCGCAGCTCAACGGTGCCATCCAGCTGGGCTTCTCTGACGAAGCATCCCGCGAACAGGCCCGTGCGCTGATCCGCAAGAACTTCAACGATTTCGACATCGTACCGGCCGACCTCAACGGTCAACCTGTACTGCGTCTGGCGATGACCCCGGCCAAGCTGGCGGAAATCCGCGAATACTCCATCAAGCAGAACTTGACCACGGTCCGTAACCGCGTCAACGAACTGGGCGTGGCCGAGCCGATCGTTCAACGCCAGGGTGCCAACCGCATCGTGGTTGAGCTGCCGGGCGTACAGGACACCGCTGAAGCCAAGCGTATCCTGGGTAAAACCGCCAACCTGGAATTCCGTCTGGCGGCTGAGCCGGGTGCTACCCGCGCCACTGCCGAAGAGTTCGAGTTCCGCGAAGGTAACCGTCCCCCTGCGTTGATCGAGCGTGGCTTGATCATCACCGGTGACCAGGTGACCGACGCCAAGGCTGGTTTTGGCGAGCACGGTACCCCTGAAGTGAACATCCGTCTGGATGGCCATGGTGGCGAACTGATGAGCCGCGCTACGCGCAGCAACGTCGGTCGCAGCATGGCGGTGATCTTCATCGAGCAACGCCCGGTGACCACCTACACCAAGCAGATGGTCAACGGCGTCGAGAAAGACGTGCCGGTACAGACCTTCAAGGAAGAGAAGAAGATCATCAGCCTGGCGACCATCCAGTCGCCGCTGGGTGCTCAATTCCGTATCACCGGCCTGAACGGCCAGGGCGAATCCTCGGAACTGGCGCTGCTGCTGCGTGCCGGTGGCCTGGCTGCCCCGATGTACTTCGCTGAAGAACGTACCATCGGTCCGAGCCTGGGTGCCGACAACATCACCAAGGGTATCGACGCGGCCTTGTGGGGCATGCTGTTCGTGTCCCTGTTCATCATCGCCATCTACCGCTTCTTCGGCATCATCGCCACCGTGGCCCTGGCGGGCAACATGGTGATGCTGCTGGCTCTGATGTCGCTGCTGGGCGCTACGCTGACCCTGCCAGGTATCGCCGGTATCGTACTCACCATGGGTATGGCGGTAGACGCCAACGTACTGATCTTCTCGCGGATCCGTGAAGAGATCGCGGCGGGCATGACCGTACAGCGTGCAATCAACGAAGGCTTCGGCCGGGCATTTACCGCGATTCTCGACTCCAACCTGACCACACTGTTGGTCGGCGGGATTCTCTTTGCCATGGGCACCGGCCCGGTCAAAGGTTTTGCGGTGACCATGTCCCTCGGTATCTTTACCTCGATGTTCACGGCCATCATGGTGACCCGCGCAATGGTCAACCTGATCTTTGGCGGGCGTGACTTCAAGAAGTTGTGGATTTAAGGGGCTGCCATGTTACGTACAATCAACTTCATGGGCGTTCGCAACGTTGCGTTCGGCGTCACCGTGCTCCTTACCGTTCTGGCGTTGTTCAGCTGGTTCCATAAGGGCCTGAACTACGGTCTGGACTTCACCGGCGGTACGCTCATCGAGCTGACCTACGAGAAGCCGGCCGATGTGACCCTGGTGCGCAACGAGCTGGTCAAGGCCGGCTATCACGAAGCCATCGTGCAGAGTTTTGGTGCGACCACCGACCTGCTGGTGCGTATGCCTGGCGAAGACCCGCAACTGGGTCACCAGGTAGCCGAGGCCTTGCAGAAGGTCGGCGGCGACAACCCGGCGTCGGTTAAGCGTGTTGAATTCGTGGGTCCGCAGGTCGGTGAAGAGCTGCGCGACCAGGGCGGCCTCGGCATGCTGATGGCTCTGGTCGGCATCATGATCTACCTGGCCTTCCGCTTTCAGTGGAAGTTCGGTGTCGGCGCCATTGTGTCGCTGATTCACGACGTGATCGTGACCGTGGGTATCCTGGCGTACTTCCAGATCACGTTCGACCTGACCGTACTGGCGGCCGTGCTGGCGATCATTGGTTACTCCCTCAACGACACCATCGTGGTATTTGACCGGGTTCGTGAGAACTTCCGTGTACTGCGCAAGGCGTCGCTGATCGAGAACATCAACGTCTCGACCACACAGACCCTGCTGCGGACCATGGCGACGTCGATCTCCACCTTGCTGGCGATCGCTGCGTTGATGATCTTCGGTGGCGACAACCTGTGGGGCTTCTCCCTGGCGCTGTTCATCGGCGTTCTGGCGGGCACCTACTCGTCGATCTACATCGCCAACGTGGTGTTGATCTGGCTGAACCTGAACAGCGAAGACCTGATTCCTCCGGCCAGCACTGGCAAGGAGGTTGACGACCGTCCTTGATGGGCGTTTGTTGATCGGCTGTGACAAGAAAGGCGTGAGTATTGAACTCGCGCCTTTTTTTTTGCTCCAAGGCTGGGTATAGCGCGGACGTTTGGTCCGCTTGTGATGGTCAGGAGGTTCACGTGAACAAGTCGTTGCTGGTTGGTGCGGTATTGGGTGCTGTCGGTGTGACTGCCGGGGGTGCTGTTGCCACCTACAGCCTGGTAAAAAGCGGCCCTGAGTATGCGCAAGTTCTGGCGGTGCAGCCGGTTAAAACCCAGATTAAAACTCCCCGTGAGGTCTGCAAGGACGTCACCGTGACCCGGCAGCGTCCGGTGCAGGATCAGCATCAAATCGCCGGTACGGTCGTAGGCGCCCTGGCGGGTGGCTTGCTGGGCAACCAGATCGGTGGTGGTAATGGCAAGAAGCTGGCGACTGTAGCCGGCGCGGTGGGTGGCGGTTACGCCGGTAATAAGGTTCAGGAAGGCATGCAGAACCGTGATACCTACACCACCACGCAAACCCGTTGTAACACCGTTAACGACATCAGTGACAAAGTGGTCGGGTATGACGTGCGTTACAACCTGGATGGCAAGGAAGGTTCGGTGCGTATGGAGCGCGACCCAGGCAGCCAGATTCCAGTCGACAAAGAAGGTCGTCTGATCCTGGGTCAGAATCAGCAGTAACCGGTTCTACAGGCATAAAAAAAGCACCCCTTGGGGTGCTTTTTTGTGCTCGCTCGCTTAGCGCTTCAGCGAAGCCGGCAGGTGCGGCTGGATCGCCGTCAGGACTGCCTTGAAGCATTTGGTGTTGCCGGCAACCACGTGGCCTTTCTCAAGGAAATCGTGACCACCGGTGAAGTCGCTCACCAAGCCGCCCGCTTCCTGGATCAGCAGGGCGCCCGCAGCCATGTCCCACTCGGACAGACCCGACTCCCAGAACGCATCGAAGCGACCAGCGGCAACGTAAGCCAGGTCCAGGCTCGCTGTGCCCGCGCGACGGATGCCAGCAGTCTGGCCAACCAGAGCGCGGAACATGCCCAGGTAGTTTTCCAGGTTGTCCATCTGGTCATCACGGAATGGGAAGCCGGTGCCCAGCAGGGCGCCGTCCAGGCTGGTGCGACCGCTGACGCGCAGGCGACGTCCATTCAACTGGGCGCCACGGCCACGGCTGGCGGTGAATTCTTCCTGGCGAACTGGGTCCAGAACCACGGCGTGTTCCAGGCGACCACGGTATTTGCACGCAATGCTCACGGCAAAGTGCGGGATGCCGCGCAGGAAGTTGGTGGTGCCATCCAGTGGGTCGATGATCCACAGGTAGTCTTCGCCTTCACCGCTGCCTTTGTGCAGGCCGGTTTCTTCGCCGAGGATGCCGTGAGTAGGGTAGGCCTTGCGCAGCGCGTCGATGATTTTCTGTTCGGCGGCGCGATCCACCTCGGATACATAATCCTTGGCGTCTTTTTCGTCGACCTTGATGGTATCCAGGCGCTCGATGGAGCGGAAGATCAATTCACTGGCGCTGCGGGCGGCGCGCAGCGCGATATTCAGCATGGGCTGCATGGATGTGTCACCTAAGGTTGTTAAAGAAAGCCGAGCATTCTAGCAGAAACTTTCTTCAGGTGAAGGACGACGTTAGCTTTCATGGCATAACCTTAGGCTGTTCTGTAAGATTTGCTCCCCTTTCCCGTGTCCGAGAGCGCCTCCCTTGCTGCAAAACATTCGTGTCGTCTTGGTCAATACCAGTCATCCCGGCAACATCGGCGGGGTGGCGCGAGCCATGAAAAACATGGGGCTGACGCGCCTGGTGCTGGTTGACCCGCGCGTGTTCCCGCACCACGAGGCCGATGCCCGCGCATCCGGCGCCAATGACCTCCTTGAAAAAGCCCAGGTCGTCGCCACTTTGGAAGATGCCTTGGTCGGCTGCAACCTGGTGCTCGGCACCAGTGCCCGCGACCGTCGTATCCCCTGGCCCTTGCTGGATCCGCGTGAGTGCGGCACCAAAGTGGTCGAGGAGGCTGCCGGCGGCGCTGAAATCGCCTTGGTCTTTGGCCGTGAAGACTCCGGCCTGACCAATGAAGAGCTGCAGCGATGTCATTACCACGTGCATATCCCATCAGACCCTGAGTTCAGCTCGCTGAACCTCGGGGCGGCGGTGCAGGTGTTGACTTACGAAGTGCGCATGGCTTGGCTGGCCGCTGCGGGTCAGCCGAGTAAGGTAGAGAAGGAAGAGGTCGCGTCGACCAAAAGTGGCGAGTTGGCCACCATGGACGAGCTGGAGCGGTTCTATGAACACCTGGAGCAAACCCTGGTGGCCATTGAGTTCCTCGATCCGGAAAAGCCACGGCACTTGATGGCACGCCTGCGTCGTCTTTACGGGCGCAGCTCGGTCAGCCGGGCGGAAATGAATATATTGCGTGGCATCCTCACGGAAACCCAGAAAGCGGCCCGTGGCGAGCTTCTTAAGCGGAAGGATTAAAAATGTTCGAGCGTTTGCGAGAAGATATCCAGAGTGTTTTCCACCGTGACCCGGCGGCGCGCAATGCCTTTGAAGTGCTGACCTGCTACCCAGGCATGCACGCCATCTGGATCCATCGCCTGTCCGGCGCCTTGTGGGGCATGGGCTGGAAATGGCTGGCGCGGTTAGTGTCGAACTTCGGTCGCTGGCTGACTGGGATCGAGATTCATCCAGGCGCCAAGGTCGGCCGTCGCTTCTTCATCGACCATGGCATGGGCATCGTGATTGGCGAGACTGCCGAGATCGGCGATGACGTAACCCTTTACCAGGGCGTGACGCTTGGCGGCACCAGTTGGAACAAGGGCAAGCGCCACCCAACCTTGGGTGATGGCGTGGTGGTAGGGGCGGGTGCCAAGGTGCTTGGCCCGTTCACCGTCGGCGCGGGCGCCAAGGTCGGCTCCAATGCGGTAGTAACCAAAGCTGTGCCGCCGGGTGCAACCGTTGTGGGTATTCCTGGGCGGATCATCGTCAAGCCGGAAGTTGGCGACGAGCAGGAAGCCAAGCGCAAGGCCATGGCTGAGAAGATTGGCTTCGATGCCTATGGCGTCAGCGAAGACATGCCCGACCCTGTGGCGCGCGCCATTGGCCAGTTGCTTGATCACCTGCAAGCGGTCGACGGTAAGCTGGATGGTATGTGCGGTGCGTTGAAAGACCTGGGTAGCCCGTATTGCGCCAAAGATCTGCCTGAGTTGCGCGAAGAAGACTTCGCCGAGATCAAGGACGAAGCCTCCACCAAGGCGGGCTAAGTGTTTGCTGTTGATCGGCGCAGCCCCGGTTGCGCTGGTCGATCCCGCCCCATCCTGCTATGATTCGCGCGCCCTTTTTACGGGTAATCCTGACTAAAGTACTAGGTCTTATAGTTGACTTAAATACTCGGGAATCGCATACTTGCCCCCATTCTGAAACACCTTGGTACTTGTCCATGAGACTGACTACAAAAGGCCGATACGCGGTGACTGCCATGCTCGACCTGGCTTTGCATGCGCAAACTGGGCCGGTGTCCCTGGCCGATATCTCCGAGCGCCAAGGCATTTCCCTGTCCTATCTTGAGCAACTGTTCGCCAAATTGCGCCGTAGCAACCTGGTTTCCAGTGTTCGCGGCCCAGGCGGCGGCTATCAGTTGTCCCGCGACATGCAGGGTATCCAAGTGGCTCAGGTGATCGACGCGGTCAACGAATCCGTCGACGCTACCAAATGCCAGGGCCTGGGTGACTGCCACGCCGGCGACACCTGCCTCACACACCACCTGTGGTGTGACTTGAGCCTGCAGATCCATGAGTTTTTGAGTGGTATCAGCTTGGCTGATCTTGTGACTCGCCGTGAGGTGCAAGAAGTAGCCCAGCGTCAGGACCAGCGCCGTTGCAACACCAAGGCGCCGCGTCTGGACAAGATCGAAGCGTCCGCCGTCGAGTGACAGCCGAAGAGCTAACGGCACGCCAGCCAGCCTGATTTAGGAGAAAGTCCATGAAATTGCCGATTTACCTTGATTACTCAGCGACCACCCCGGTTGATCCGCGTGTCGCGCAAAAGATGAGCGAATGCCTGCTGGTTGACGGAAACTTCGGTAACCCGGCCTCCCGTTCCCACGTATTTGGCTGGAAAGCCGAGGAAGCGGTCGAGAACGCTCGTCGCCAGGTTGCTGACCTGGTTGGCGCAGACCCGCGTGAAATCGTCTGGACCTCCGGTGCTACCGAGTCTGACAACCTGGCTATCAAGGGCGCGGCGCATTTCTACGCGACCAAGGGCAAACACCTGATCACCACCAAGATTGAGCACAAGGCTGTCCTCGACACCATGCGCCAACTGGAACGTGAAGGTTTCGAGGTCACCTACCTCGAGCCAACCACCGACGGTATCGTCACCCCGGCCATGATCGAAGCGGCCCTGCGTGAAGACACCATCCTGGTTTCCGTGATCCACGTGAACAACGAAATCGGCACCATCAACGACATCGCGGCCATCGGCGAGCTGACTCGCTCGAAGGGCATCCTGCTGCACGTCGACGCTGCTCAGTCCACCGGCAAGGTCGACATTGACCTGTCGAAGCTGAAAGTCGACCTGATGTCGTTCTCTGCCCACAAGACCTACGGCCCTAAAGGCATCGGCGCCCTGTACGTGAGCCGCAAGCCTCGCGTGCGCATCGAAGCCACCATGCACGGCGGCGGTCACGAGCGCGGCATGCGTTCGGGCACCCTGGCGACCCACCAGATCGTCGGCATGGGCGAAGCCTTCCGCGTAGCCAAGGAAGACATGGCTGCCGAAAACATCCGCATCAAAGCCCTGAGCGACCGCTTCTACAAGCAGGTCGAAGGCCTTGAAGAGCTGTACATCAACGGCAGCATGACCGCCCGTGTACCGCACAACCTGAATTTGAGCTTCAACTACGTTGAAGGCGAGTCGCTGATCATGGCGCTCAAGGACCTGGCGGTTTCGTCCGGTTCGGCCTGCACCTCGGCGTCCCTTGAGCCTTCGTACGTACTGCGCGCCCTGGGCCGCAACGACGAACTGGCACACAGCTCGATCCGCTTTACGTTCGGCCGCTTCACCACCGAAGAACAAGTCGATTACGCCGCGCAGAAAGTCTGCGAAGCCGTCAACAAGCTGCGCGTTCTGTCGCCGCTGTGGGACATGTACAAAGACGGCGTCGATATTTCCAAGATCGAGTGGGCGGCACACTAACTATAGAAGCCGCCACCCCAGCTCTGTAGCAACGTGGCGGAAAACGCAGGCGTTTCTACAGGGTTCCAGAGCGGCCCTGATGAGTGAGGATTCAGTACCATGGCTTACAGCGAAAAGGTCATCGACCACTACGAAAACCCGCGTAACGTCGGCAAGATGGACGCGGAAGACCCAGATGTCGGCACCGGCATGGTCGGCGCCCCGGCCTGCGGCGATGTGATGCGCCTGCAGATCAAGGTCAACGACGCTGGCGTTATCGAAGACGCCAAGTTCAAGACCTACGGCTGCGGTTCGGCCATCGCCTCCAGCTCCCTGGCGACCGAATGGATGAAAGGCAAGACCCTGGATGAGGCTGTCACCATCAGCAACACCCAGCTGGCCGAAGAACTGGCCCTGCCGCCAGTGAAAATCCACTGCTCGGTACTCGCAGAAGACGCTATCAAGGCGGCCGTTCGCGACTACAAGCAGAAGAAAGGCTTGATCTAAGCATTTGGCGACGAGTAAGGAGTCAACGATGGCTATCAGCATGACAGAAGCGGCTGCACAGCACATTCGCCGCTCCCTGAATGGGCGCGGTAAAGGTGAGGGGATTCGCTTGGGTGTTCGCACCACAGGCTGCTCCGGCCTTGCCTACGTGCTGGAGTTTGTCGACGAGGTGGTGGCGGAAGACCAGGTGTTCGAAAGTCACGGCGAGAAAGTGATCATCGACCCTAAAAGCCTGACCTACCTGGACGGCACCGAACTCGATTTCGTCAAGGAAGGGTTGAACGAAGGCTTCAAGTTCAACAACCCCAACGTGCGCGGTGAATGTGGCTGCGGCGAAAGCTTCAACATCTGAGGCTATTCGTGGGTACTCCTTGTCATTTCGCTTTATTCGAGCTGCAGCCGAGTTTTCGCCTGGACCTTGAGCAGCTTGCCACGCGCTACCGAGAATTGGCGCGTGGGGTGCATCCAGACCGTTTTGCTGACGCCTCCGAGCGTGAGCAGCGCGTTGCTCTGGAGAAGTCGGCCAGCCTCAACGAGGCCTATCAGACCCTGAAAAATCCGCCCAAGCGCGCGCGTTATCTGCTCGCGATGAACGGTGGAGAGTTGCCGCTGGAAGTCACGGTTCACGATCCCGACTTCCTGATGCAGCAGATGCAGTGGCGCGAAGAGCTCGAAGAGTTGCAGGACGAAGCCGATCTTGCCGGCGTCGCGGTCTTCAAGCGTCGTCTGAAAACGGCCCAGGATGAGCTCAACGAAAGCTTCGCAGCCTGTTGGGATGATGCCGCGCAACGTGAACAGGCCGAACGCCTGATGCGGCGCATGCAGTTCCTCGACAAGCTCACCTACGAAGTGCGCCAGCTAGAAGAGCGCCTCGACGATTAACCCCGTGTGCTGCCCGTGATGCACGCCTGATAGACAGATAAGACCTGATTACCATGGCCCTACTGCAAATCGCCGAACCCGGCCAAAGCCCTCAACCGCACCAGCGTCGCCTGGCGGTCGGGATTGACCTGGGCACCACCAATTCCCTGGTTGCTGCCTTGCGCAGCGGCCTGTCCGAGCCGTTGCCCGACGCTGACGGCCAGGTGATCCTGCCGTCTGCCGTGCGCTACCACGCCGATCGCACTGAAGTCGGTGAGTCGGCCAAGCTGGCGGCGTCGACTGATCCTCTGAATACCGTGCTGTCGGTCAAGCGCTTGATGGGTCGTGGTCTGTCCGACGTCAAGCAATTGGGCGACCAGCTGCCGTATCGCTTTGTCGGCGGTGAATCCCACATGCCGTTCATCGACACCATCCAGGGCCCGAAAAGCCCGGTGGAAGTGTCGGCCGATATCCTCAAGGTACTGCGTCAGCGCGCGGAAAAAACCCTGGGTGGCGAACTGGTTGGTGCGGTGATCACCGTTCCGGCTTATTTCGATGACGCGCAGCGCCAAGCCACCAAGGATGCGGCGAAACTCGCCGGCCTGAACGTGCTGCGCCTGCTCAACGAACCGACTGCGGCGGCCGTGGCTTATGGCCTCGACCAGCACGCAGAAGGTCTGGTCGCTATTTACGACCTCGGCGGCGGCACCTTTGATATTTCGATCCTTCGCCTGACCGGCGGTGTGTTTGAAGTGTTGGCCACCGGCGGCGACAGCGCCCTGGGCGGCGATGACTTCGACCACGCTATCGCTGGCTGGATCATCACCAGTGCCGGTCTGTCCGCCGACCTGGACCCCGGCGCGCAGCGCAATCTGCTGCAAACCGCCTGCGCCGCCAAAGAAGCGCTGACTGAGGCTGCAACCGTTGAAGTTTCCTACGGCACCTGGTCGGCCCAACTGACGCGCGAAGCCTTTGATGCGTTGATCGAACCGATGGTTGCCCGCAGCCTGAAAGCTTGCCGCCGTGCCGTGCGTGACTCCGGTATCGAGCTGGAAGACGTCGGCGCCGTGGTCATGGTCGGTGGCTCCACCCGTGTGCCGCGCGTGCGTGAAGCCGTTGCTGAAGCGTTCGGTCGCCAGCCGCTGACTGAAATCGACCCGGATCAAGTAGTCGCCATTGGCGCTGCGATCCAGGCCGATACCCTGGCCGGCAACAAGCGCGATGGCGGCGAATTGCTGCTGCTCGACGTGATTCCGCTGTCCTTGGGACTGGAAACCATGGGCGGTTTGATGGAGAAGGTGATTCCACGCAACACCACGATCCCCGTCGCCCGCGCCCAGGACTTCACTACGTACAAAGATGGCCAGACGGCCATGATGATCCACGTGCTGCAAGGTGAGCGCGAGCTAATCAGCGACTGCCGCTCCCTGGCGCGTTTTGAACTGCGCGGTATCCCGGCGATGGTCGCGGGTGCGGCGAAGATCCGCGTGACCTTCCAGGTCGACGCCGACGGCCTGTTGAATGTGGCCGCGCGTGAGCTGGGTTCAGGCGTTGAGGCGAGCATCCAGGTCAAGCCGTCCTACGGTCTCACCGACGGTGAAATCGCCAAAATGCTCAAAGACTCGTTCCAGTATGCCGGTGACGACAAGGTCGCCCGTGTATTGCGTGAGCAGCAAGTCGACGCCCAGCGCCTGCTCGAAGCGGTGCAGGGTGCCCTAGATGCTGACGGCGAGCGCCTGTTGGATGCCGAAGAGCGCATGGTCATCGACCTGCAGATGCAGGAACTGGCCGAACTGATGAAAGGCGACGATGGTTATGCCATCGAGCAACAGACCAAGCGTCTGTCGCAAGTGACCGATGCTTTTGCCGCCCGTCGTATGGACCAGACGGTCAAAGCCGCCCTGGCGGGACGCAACCTGAATGAAATCGAGGAATAATTAATGCCGCAGGTCATTTTTCTGCCACACGCCGAGCATTGCCCGGACGGTATGGTCGTGGAGGCTGAGACCGGCAAGTCCATCCTCGAAGTTGCCCATGACAACCACATCGAGATCGAAAGCGCCTGCGGCGGTGTGTGCGCTTGCACCACGTGCCACTGCGTCATCCGCGAGGGCTTCAACAGCCTTGAAGAGGCTGATGAGCTGGAAGAGGACTTTCTCGACCGCGCATGGGGCCTGGAGGCGACTTCGCGTCTAAGCTGTCAGGCAAAGGTCGGCACGGAAGACATCACTGTCGAAATTCCGAAATATTCCCTCAACCACGCCGCCGAAGCGCCGCATTGATTCAAGGAAGTGTCATGAGTCTTAAATGGGTTGATGTGCAAGAGATCGCTATCCTGTTGGCGGATGCCAACCCGGATCTGGATCCTTACTCCCTGAACTTTGTAGCTTTGCGTGACATGGTCATGGCGTTGCCAGGGTTCGAAGATGAGCGTGATCGCGGCGGTGAGAAGGTTCTGGAAGCTATCCAGACTGCCTGGAAAGAAGAACAGGACTGACGCCTCCCTTTACGCAGTTAGGCAATACCCAATAACCCGCGTATAATTCGCGGGTTTAATTTTTCGTAAATTACCGTTTCTGGAGTTACACCATGGCTGTTCAACGTACTTTCTCCATCATCAAGCCTGACGCTGTTGCAAAAAACGTCATCGGCGAGATCACCACTCGTTTCGAAAAAGCCGGCCTGAAGGTTGTAGCTTCGAAACTCAAGCAACTGTCCAAGGCTGAAGCTGAAGGCTTCTACGCTGAGCACAGCGCTCGTGGTTTCTTCGGCGACCTGGTTGCCTTCATGATCTCCGGTCCTGTTGTTGTTCAGGTTCTGGAAGGCGAAAACGCTATCGCTCTGAACCGTGAGCTGATGGGCGCTACCAACCCTAAAGAAGCGGCTGCTGGCACTATCCGTGCTGACTTCGCTGAATCCATCGACGCCAACGCTGTACACGGCTCGGACTCCGAAGCTGCCGCTGCTCGCGAAATCTCGTACTTTTTCGCTGCTACTGAAGTAACCGCTCGCTAAGCATCGGCTTAAAGAGTGAGGGTGAATCCATGACTACATCGACTGTTAAAACCAACCTGCTGGGTCTGACTCAGCCGGAAATGGAGAAATTCTTCGACTCAATCGGGGAGAAGCGTTTCCGTGCCGGTCAGGTAATGAAATGGATTCACCATTTTGGCGTCGATGATTTCGATGCCATGACGAACGTCAGCAAGGCCCTGCGCGACAAGCTCAAGGCCATTGCTGAAGTGCGTGGTCCCGAAGTCGTCAGCGAGGACATCTCCACCGATGGCACCCGTAAATGGGTGGTGCGCGTGGCGTCCGGCAGCTGCGTCGAGACCGTGTACATTCCCCAGGGCAAGCGCGGCACCTTGTGCGTTTCGTCCCAGGCAGGCTGTGCCCTGGACTGCAGTTTCTGCTCCACCGGCAAGCAAGGCTTCAATAGCAACCTCACCGCCGCCGAAGTGATCGGCCAGGTGTGGATTGCCAACAAATCCTTTGGCAGCGTCCCGGCGACCGTCGACCGTGCCATCACCAACGTGGTGATGATGGGCATGGGTGAGCCGCTGCTGAACTTCGACAACGTCATTGCGGCCATGCACCTGATGATGGACGACCTGGGCTACGGCATCTCCAAGCGCCGTGTAACCCTATCGACCTCCGGCGTGGTGCCGATGATCGATGAGCTGGCCAAGCACATCGACGTCTCCCTGGCGTTGTCGCTGCATGCACCGAATGACGCATTGCGTAACCAATTGGTGCCAATCAACAAGAAGTATCCGCTTAAGATGCTGCTCGAATCTTGCCAGCGTTACATGGCGACCTTGGGCGAAAAACGCGTGTTGACCATTGAGTACACCATGCTCAAGGACATCAACGACAAGGTCGAACACGCGATCGAGATGATCGAGTTGCTCAAGAACACCCCGTGCAAGATCAACCTGATTCCGTTTAACCCGTTTCCACATTCTGGCTACGAGCGGCCGAGCAACAACGCTATCCGCCGTTTCCAGGATCAACTGCACCAGGCCGGCTACAACGTCACCGTCCGCACCACCCGTGGTGAAGACATTGATGCCGCCTGTGGCCAATTGGTCGGGCAGGTAATGGACCGTACCCGCCGCAGCGAGCGTTACATCGCCGGGCGTGAGTTGAACGCCGCCGACGATCTGCCGCTGATTGCTGTGAATCGAATCTGAGAGAGGATCTCTATGCCCTTGCGCCTTGCGCTGCTTTTGCTTGTTACCGGTCTTGCGGCCGGTTGTGTTTCATCGGGCCATGAGAGCCCTTTGCAAACTGGTAAAGGCCGTGACGAGGCGCGGGTTGCCTATGTGCAACTGGGCTTGGGTTACCTGCAACAAGGCATGAGCGAGCAAGCCAAGGTGCCGTTGAAGAAGGCCCTGGAGCTGGACAGCGACGATGCCGACGCCAATGGCGCACTGGCCCTGGTGTTCCAGGCCCAGGCCGAGCCTGAACTGGCCGAACAGTATTTCCACAAGGCCCTGGCCTCCCGTCCTGCCGACCCGCGGCTGCTGAACAATTACGGCAGCTTTCTGTTCGAGCAGAAACGATATGACCAGGCCGCCCTTTATTTCCAGCAAGCCAGCGCCGATACCCTCTATCCTGAGCGTTCGCGGGTGTTCGAGAACCTTGGGGTGACCTCGATGCGCCTCGGTCAGCGTGACAGCGCCCGCCAGCAACTGGAAAAAGCCCTGCATTTGAACGGTCGCCAGCCTCGGGCGTTGCTCGAAATGGCTGAGTTATCCTTTGATGACAGGCATTATGTGCCGGCACGTGACTATTACGAGCGTTTTAGCCTGCTCAGCGGGCAAAATGCACGTAGTCTATTGCTCGGTGTGCGCCTGGCGACGGTTCATGAAGAACGCGACACGGCCGCACGTTTTGGCCAGCAACTCGAACGACTCTATCCCGGTACGCCGGAATATCAGCAATACCTGTCGGAGCAATGATGAAAGCGGCGCACCCGGAAGTTGTAGCAGCTAATCGCGTAAACCCAGGCGACACCTTGCGTCAGGCCCGCGAAAGCAATGGTTGGTCGCTGGCGGAAGTGGCCCTCAAGCTCAATTTGACCACGACGTCCCTGGGCAACCTGGAAGCTGGCGCGTTCGATAAGCTGCCTGGGCACACCTTTGCCCGCGGCTATATCCGCGCCTACGCTAAATTGCTGGGGATCGACCAGGCCATACTGGTCCAGGAGTTCGACCAATTCACCGGCACCGACTCCCAGGGCAGCAATGTCCACGGCCTGGGGCGTATCGAAGAGCCAGTGCGGGTTTCCCACACGATTTTGCGCATTGTCAGCCTGTTGCTGCTGATCGCGGTCATTGGTGGCGGTTTCGTCTGGTGGCAAGACCAGACCTCCCAGCGCACCAAGGACCTGACCAGCAATGCCATGGAGCACGTCGAAGTCGAAAGCGCCGACGGCACCACTCAGATTCATCCGCTGGATGAGCCTGAAGACCAGGCGGTTGCCGAAAGCCAGGCTGCACCTGAAGCGCCGGTTGCCACCGAGCAGCCAGCACCGGAAACCGCGCCAGCCGCGACCGCTGCTGTACCGGCACCTGCGACGCCAACTGCGCCGGCCCACACTCCGGCTGCCCCGGTTTCTCAGGCCCATACACCGGCCGCACCCGTGCAGGCGCCGACAACTACGCCGACAGCCCCTGCGATTTCCCCGCCCACCACCCCTGCGTTGATCGCCGGTGATGGCCGTGTACAGATTACCTTCGTCGCTGACTGTTGGACGCAAGTCACCGATGGCAACGGCAAAGTGCTGTTCAGCGGTCTGAAGCGTAAGGGAGATACGCTCGATCAGGGCGGCAAGCCTCCTTTGACGCTGCGTCTGGGCTTTGCCCGTGGCGCGCAAGTGGCCTACAACGGCCAGCCTGTGGACGTGGCGCCGTTCACCAGTGGCGAGACCGCTCGCCTGAAGTTGGGACAATAGTCATGCACGGCGAATCTCCAATCAAACGTCGCGTATCGCGCAAGATCTGGGTCGGCTCGGTGCCGGTGGGTGGCGACGCCCCCATCGCGGTACAAAGCATGACCAACAGCGACACCAATGACGTGGCCGCCACCGTTGCCCAGATCAATCGTCTGGAAGCTGCGGGCGTGGACATCGTGCGCGTCTCCGTGCCAGACATGGACGCTGCCGAAGCTTTTGGCCGCATCAAGCAACTGGTCAAGGTGCCATTGGTTGCCGACATTCACTTCGACTACAAGATCGCTTTGCGCGTGGCCGAACTGGGTGTGGACTGCCTGCGTATCAACCCGGGCAACATCGGTCGTGAAGACCGTGTGCGTGCAGTGGTTGATGCTGCCCGCGACCGTGGTATTCCAATCCGTATCGGCGTCAACGCCGGTTCCCTGGAAAAAGACCTGCAAAAGAAATACGGCGAACCGACTCCGGCGGCGCTGGTTGAATCGGCGCTGCGCCATGTTGAACACCTTGAACGCCTGAATTTCCAGGACTTCAAGGTCAGCGTAAAGGCCTCCGACGTGTTCATGGCAGTAGAAGCCTACCGCCTGTTGGCCAAGGAAATCGTGCAGCCGCTGCACCTGGGTATCACTGAAGCAGGCGGTTTACGCTCAGGCACAGTGAAATCTGCGGTGGGTCTCGGTATGCTGCTCGCCGAAGGGATTGGCGATACCATCCGCATCTCGCTGGCAGCAGACCCTGTAGAGGAAGTGAAAGTCGGTTACGACATTCTCAAATCCCTGCGTTTGCGTTCCCGTGGCATCAATTTCATTGCCTGCCCGAGCTGCTCGCGGCAGAACTTCGACGTGGTGAAAACCATGAACGATCTGGAATTGCGCCTTGAAGACCTGCTGGTGCCGCTGGATGTTGCGGTGATCGGCTGTGTGGTCAACGGGCCGGGTGAGGCCAAAGAGGCCCATGTGGGCCTGACCGGTGGTACGCCGAACCTGATCTACATCGACGGCAAGCCGTCGCAGAAGTTGACGAATGACAATCTGGTGGATGAGCTGGAAAAGCTGATCCGCGAGAAAGCGGCCGAAAAGGTCGCGGCTGACGCAGCGCTGATCGCGCGCGGCTGATTGAACGAATTTAAGGATTTGATGTGAGCAAGTCTCTGCAAGCCATTCGTGGCATGAACGACATCCTGCCGGAACAGACGCCGCTGTGGCGCTATTTCGAGGGCACTGTCGCGCGTCTGCTGGATAACTACGGTTACAAGCAGATCCGCATGCCGATCGTCGAGTTCACCGAGCTGTTCAAGCGCTCCATCGGTGAAGTGACCGACATCGTCGAAAAAGAGATGTACACCTTTGAAGACCGCAACGGCGACTCCCTGACCCTGCGTCCGGAAGGCACTGCCGCCTGCGTTCGCGCTGTGCTTGAGCATGGCCTCACCGGTGCCGGCCAGCCGCAGAAGTTGTGGTACATCGGCCCGATGTTCCGTCACGAACGTCCACAGAAAGGCCGTTATCGCCAGTTTCACCAGATCGGCCTGGAAGTGTTCAACATCGACGGCCCGGACATCGACGCCGAGCTGATCGTGCTGACCTGGCGCCTGTGGGGCCTGTTGGGCATCCGCGACGCGGTCAAGCTTGAACTCAACAGCCTGGGCACCAGCGAATCCCGTGGTCGCTACAAAGTGGCCCTGGTTGAGTACCTGTCCGCCCACCTGGACAAGTTGGACGAAGACAGCCAGCGCCGTCTGAAGACCAACCCGTTGCGCGTCCTCGATACCAAGAACGCCGACACCCAGGCCGTGCTGGTCAACGCGCCGAAAATGGCTGATTACCTGGACGACGAGTCCCGTATCCACTTCGAGGGCCTCAAGGCTCGTCTGGAAGCGGCCGGTATTCCGTTCGTGATCAACACCAAGCTGGTACGCGGCCTCGACTACTACAGCAAGACCGTATTCGAATGGGTCACCGACAAACTCGGCGCCCAGGGCACCGTGTGTGCCGGTGGCCGTTACGACGGCCTGGTCGAGCAGGTGGGCGGCAAGCCGACCACGGGCGTGGGCTTCGCCATGGGCATCGAGCGGCTGATCCTGCTGCTGGAAACCCTGGAGCAGGTCCCGGAAGAGATCGCCCGTCAGGTGGACGTGTACCTCTGCGCCTTTGGCGAGGCCGCCGAACTGGCTGCCCTGGCCCTGAGCGAAAAGGTCCGCGACCAACTGCCAAACCTGCGCCTGCAGGTCAATGCCGGTGCCGGCAGCTTCAAGAGCCAATTCAAGAAGGCCGACAAGAGCGGTGCGCTGTATGCGCTGATCCTCGGCGAAGACGAACTGGCCCAGCAAGTGATAGGTTTCAAACCCCTGCGTGGCCAGGGCGAGCAACAGAACATTGCCTTTGATGCGCTCGCTGCGCACTTGGCCACCTGCGTTGTGCAGGGTTGAAGCTGTCGAACAGCCGAATTTAGCGATTAAGGAGTATTGGGGTGTCGAGTTCTGATGATGATCAACTGGCCGAGTTCAAGGACTGGTGGCAGCGTAACGGCAAGCCCCTGGTTACTGGCGGTCTGCTGGCTTTAGTGGTGGTGTTCGGCTGGCAAGCCTGGACCAAGTATCAGGCCAACCAGTCCCAAGGCGCCTCGATCCTCTATCAGCAATTGCTGGAAACCACCCTGACGCCGGACGGTAAGCCCGATCCTGCGCAGGTTGCAGACCTGGCCGGTAAGCTGAAGAACGAATTCGGCGGTAGCACCTACGCCCAATACGGCAGCCTGTTCGTCGCGAAAGTCGCGGTCGACACCGGCAAGCTGGACGACGCCGCTGCAGAGCTGAAGGCTATCGCCGACAAGCCGACCAACCCGACCCTGGGTGAAATCGCACGTCAGCGCCTGGCTCAGGTACTGGCGGCACAGAACAAGGCCGACGAAGCACTCAAACTGCTCGACGGCGATGCTGACAAGGCATTTGTAGCCACTCGCGAAGAGCTCAAGGGCGACCTGTTGGTCCAATTGGGTCGTACCGACGAAGCCAATGCTGCGTACCAAAAAGCCAAGGCGGCGCTGTCTGATGAAGCAGCGGTCGGTGGCTTACAAATCAAGCTGGACGACTTGGCCAAAGGGGATGCGTGACGTGATCCGTTGGAAACATGCAGCATTGCTGGCTCTGGCCGTTCTGGCCGCGGGTTGCAGCAGCAACAGTAAAAAAGAACTGCCTCCTGCGGAGCTGACCAGCTTCAAGGAAGAAGTGGTCCTGCAGAAGCAGTGGAGCCGTTCCATCGGTGACGGTCAGGGCGAAACCTACAACATGTTGGTTCCGGCAATCGACGGTGACAACATTGTGGCCGCTGACGTGACCGGCGTTGTGATCTCCATGGATCGCATGAACGGTGACGTGAAGTGGAAGAAAGACCTCGAATTGCCAGTCTCCGGCGCCGTCGGCGTGGGTTACGGCATGGTGATGCTCGGCACGCTGAAAGGCGAAGTCGTGGCCTTGGACTCCAGCACCGGTGAAGAGAAATGGCGCGCTCGCGTGACCAGTGAAGTCCTCGCACCGCCTGCTACCAACGGCGATATCGTCGTGGTGCAAACCCAGGACGATCGTGTAATCGGCCTCGACGCCAGCACCGGCGAACAGCGTTGGTTGTACGACAGCACTCCAGCGGTGCTGACCTTGCGCGGTACCAGTGGTCCGATTGTGACCAACAATCTGGCCGTTGCAGGTCTGTCGACCGGTAAAGTGGTCGCCCTGGATACCCAGAACGGCGTGCCGGCCTGGGAAACCCGTGTGGCCATCCCGCAAGGTCGTTCCGAGCTGGACCGTGTAGTGGACATCGACGGCGGCCTGCTGCTGTCCGGTGAAACCCTCTACGTCGCTACCTACCAGGGCCGTGTTGCGGCACTGGACCTGCAGAGCGGCCGTGTGAACTGGCAGCGTGATGCTTCCAGCTACGCCGGTGTCGCCCAAGGGTTTGGCAGCGTCTATGTAAGCCTGGCGTCCGGCACCGTTGAAAGTGTCGACGAACGCTCTACTACCGCGCTGTGGAGCAACGACTCCCTGGCTCGCCGTCAACTGTCGGCACCGGAAGTGTTCTCCAGCTACGTCGCAGTCGGTGACTTCGAAGGCTACCTGCACCTGCTGAGCCAAGTGGACGGTCGCTTCGTAGGTCGCGAGCGTATCGACAGCGACGGCCTGCGTGCGCGTCCGCTGGTCGTGGGTAACATGCTTTATGTGTTTGGCAACAGCGGCAAGCTGGAAGCCCTGACCATCAAGTAAGAACTATGCTTGGGGTAACACCCAGGCGGCCCCGCTTCGGCGGGGCATGCGGCATTTGATTATGCTGCCCCGAGCACCAGCCGCTGCCCTGCAGCGGCTTTTGTATTTTCTGAAATAACGAAGTGGAGAGCCGCATGGTTCCCGTAATCGCCCTGGTGGGCCGACCTAACGTCGGCAAGTCCACCTTGTTCAACCGCCTGACCAGGACTCGCGACGCCATCGTCGGCGACTTGTCCGGTCTGACCCGTGATCGCCAATACGGTGAGGCAAAGTGGCAAGGGCGCTCCTACATTATTGTCGACACCGGTGGTATCTCCGGTGACGAGCATGGCATGGACGAAAAGATGGCCGAGCAGTCGCTGCTGGCCATTGAAGAAGCCGATGTCGTGTTGTTCCTGGTGGACGCCCGTGCGGGCTACACCGCTGCTGACCAAATGATTGGCGAGCACCTGCGCAAGCGCAACAAGCGTTCCTATCTGGTCGCGAACAAGATCGACAACATCGATCCTGAAGCGGCCCGTGCCGAATTCAGCCCGATGGGCCTGGGCGATGCGATTCCGGTCGCCGGTGCCCACGGTCGCGGTATCACCCAGATGCTGGAAATTGCCCTGCGCGATTTCCCTAAGGATGATGTCGAGGAAGAAGAGGGCGAAGAGGAAATCGTTGCCGAAGGTGAGGAAGCCAAGCGCATTCCTGGCCCGAGCGAAAAAGACGGTATCAAGATCGCCATCATCGGCCGCCCTAACGTCGGCAAGTCGACGCTGGTCAACCGTATGCTCGGTGAAGACCGGGTTATCGTGTACGACCAACCCGGCACCACCCGCGACAGCATCTACATCCCGTTCGAACGCAACGAGGAAAAGTACACGCTGATCGACACCGCTGGTGTGCGCAAGCGCGGCAAGATCCACGAGGAAGTTGAAAAGTTCTCGGTGGTGAAAACCCTGCAGGCGATCAAAGACGCCAACGTGGTGATCTTCGTGATGGACGCCCGCGAAGGCGTGGTGGACCACGACCTCAACCTGCTGGGCTTTGCCCTGGAGGCCGGTCGGGCACTGGTGATCGCGATCAACAAGTGGGACGGCATGACGCCAAGCGAGCGCGATTTCGTCAAGATCGAGCTGCAACGTCGCCTGTTCTTCGTCGAGTTCGCCGATATCCACTTTATCTCGGCACTGCACGGCACCGGCGTGGGCAACCTCTACGCGTCCGTACAGAACTCGTTCAAGTCCGCGGTCACCCGCTGGCCGACCAACCGCCTGACCCAGATCCTGGAAGACGCGGTTGGCGAGCACGCGCCGCCGATGGTCAACAACCGCCGGATCAAACTGCGTTACGCCCACTTGGGTGGTGCCAACCCGCCGATTATCGTGATCCACGGTAACCAGATCGAGAAGGTGCCGAAGTCCTATGTGCGTTACCTGGAAAACACCTACCGCCGTGTCTTGAAGCTGGTCGGTACGCCGATCCGTATCGAGTTCAAGGGTGGCGAGAACCCATACGAAGGCAACAAGAACACACTGACTGACCGTCAGGTGAACAAGAAGCGTCGTTTGATGACTCACCACAAGAAGGCCGACAAGAAGCGCCGTGACAAGAAATAACGGCAGCTTCGAGTTGTGAGGGAGGGCTCCTTTGGAGCCCTTTTTTGTGCGCGGTGGTTTGTGCCTTGACCCGGTGCAGTTGGCAGCTTAAAACTTGGGGCTCACCTGCAGGGGCCTTTCGATGATCACCAGTAAGCTGCCGAATGTCGGCACGACCATTTTCACCACCATGTCGCAACTCGCTGCTGAAACCGGCGCGCTCAACCTGTCCCAGGGCTTCCCGGACTTCAATGGCCCCCAGGCTTTGCTCGATGCGGTGGGCAAGCATATCGCCCTCGGGCATAACCAATATGCGCCTATGACCGGCCTGCCGGTGCTGCGTCAGCAAGTGGCCGCCAAGATCGCCCGCAGTTATGGCGCCACGGTTAATGCCGACAGTGAAGTGACCATCACCCCTGGCGCCACCGAGGCGATCTTCTGCGCAATCCAGGCGGTGATTCGTACTGGCGATGAAGTCATCGTGTTCGACCCCAGCTACGACAGCTATGAGCCTTCGGTGGAGTTGGCTGGTGGCCGCTGTGTGCATGTGCAACTGAGCCAGAATGGCTTTGCCCTCGACTTCGAGAGGATCAAGGCGGCGCTGTCACCGCGCACGCGCATGATCATTCTCAATACCCCGCACAACCCGACAGGTGCCTTGATCAGCCGCGCCGAGCTGGACCAATTGGCCGAACTGATCCGTGATCGCGATATCTACCTGGTCAGCGATGAAGTCTACGAACATTTGGTCTTTGACGGCGTGGCCCATGTCAGCGTGTTGGCCCATGAAGAGCTGTATCAGCGCGCGTTCGTGGTCAGCTCTTTCGGCAAGACCTACCACGTCACTGGCTGGAAAACCGGTTATGTCGTCGCACCGCCAGCCCTCACCGCCGAACTGCGCAAGGTGCACCAATACGTCAATTTCTGCGGCGTGACCCCACTGCAATACGCGCTGGCCGACTTCATGGCTGAACACCCGGAGCATGTCGACGAGCTGCCGGCCTTCTACCAGGCCAAGCGTGACCTGTTCTGCGATCTGCTGGCGCCGTCCCGTTTCAGCTTTACCCGAGTGACCGGTACCTACTTCCAACTGGTGGATTACTCACAGATCCGCCCGGACCTGGATGACGTCGCCATGTCTCTTTGGATGACCCGCGAACACGGCGTGGCCACCATCCCGGTCTCGGTGTTCTACCAGACCCCACCCCAAGGCCAGCGCCTGGTGCGCCTGTGCTTTGCCAAACGCGAGGAAACGCTGCGCCAAGCGGCGGAAAAACTATGCGTGATCTGAGTGCACTGCCGAACCTGAATATCGCCCTGGTCCAGACCAGCCTGGCCTGGCATGACCGCCAGGCCAACCTCGAACATTTCGAACTGCTGTTGGAGCAAGCCAAAGGCGCCGATTTGATTGTGTTGCCGGAGATGTTCACCACCGGCTTCTCGATGGAGTCGCAAGCCCTTGCAGAGCCTGAAAACGGCCCGACCCATCATTGGCTCCAGGCCCAGGCGGCGAAGTACAACGCGGTGATCACCGGCAGTGTGATCATCCAGGCCGCCGACGGCAGTCACCGCAACCGCCTGCTGTGGGCGCGGCCGGATGGCGAGGTGTTGCACTACGACAAGCGCCATCTGTTCCGCATGGCCGGTGAACACAATCACTACACGCCGGGCGAACGCCAGGTGCAGTTCGAATTGAAGGGTTGGCGTATTCGCCCGTTGATTTGCTACGACCTGCGTTTCCCGGTGTGGAGCCGCGACGCCCAGGACACCGACCTGCTGCTGTACACCGCCAACTGGCCGGGTGCGCGGCGTTCACACTGGAACCGGTTGCTGCCGGCGCGGGCTATTGAAAACCTGTGCTATGTGGCGGCAGTGAATCGGGTGGGCACGGATGGGAAGGGCTTTGCCTATACCGGTGACAGCCAGGTGCTGGATTTCCAGGGTGAGACCTTGCTCAGTGCAGGGGAGGCGGACGGCGTATTTCAGGTGAGCCTGGATGCGGCGGAGTTGGCGGCATATCGCATGCGGTTTCCCGCGAACCTGGACGCCGATACATTTGAGTTCACTTAAACCCGGTAACGAAAAAGGCCCCTGGACTCTCATCCAGGGGCCTTTCGCATTTCAGCAGCCAGTTACGCCGCTTTGGCTTCCTGCTGGCTCAACGACCGGTTCAGTGCACTGAACAGCGCCTTGAAGCTGGCCGTGGTGATGTTTTCATCAATACCCACGCCATGCACCGGACGCTCACCGTTCACCCGCAGCTCGATGTAGGCCGCTGCCTTGGCGTTGGTGCCTGCACCAATCGCATGTTCGTTGTAGTCCATGATCTCCACACCGATCGGCAGGCCAGCCACCAGCGCTTCCAGCGCACCGTTGCCTTTGCCTTTCCAGTGCAGATTGGTTTCGCCCTGGCCCTTGCCGGAGACTTCCACCTCGACAAAGCTGTTGCCGTTTTCTTCCTGCAGGCGATGGCTGACCAGCGCGTACGGGGTGTTGGCTTGCAGGTATTCACGCTGCAGCAAGGCGTAGATCTGCGGCGCGGTCATTTCCAGGCCCACGCGGTCGGTTTCGGCCTGTACTACCTGGCTGAACTCGATCTGCATGCGACGCGGCAAGCTGATGTCGTATTCCTGCTCCAGCAGGTAGGCGATGCCGCCTTTGCCCGACTGGCTGTTCACGCGAATCACCGCCTCGTAGCTGCGGCCGATGTCGGCCGGGTCAATCGGCAAGTACGGTACTTCCCACAGTGCGTCGTCTTTCTGCTGGCTGAAGCCCTTGCGGATGGCGTCTTGGTGGGAGCCAGAGAACGCGGTGTGCACCAGGTCGCCAACGTACGGGTGACGCGGGTGAACCTGGATCTGGTTGCACTCCTCGACGACCTTGCGCACGCCGTCGATGTCGGAGAAGTCCAGCTGCGGGTCGAGGCCCTGGGTGTACATGTTCAGTGCCACGGTGACCAGGTCGACGTTACCGGTACGCTCGCCGTTGCCGAACAGGCAGCCTTCGACACGGTCGGCACCGGCCATCAGGCCCAGCTCGGTGGCGGCTACGCCAGTGCCACGGTCGTTGTGGGTGTGCAGGCTGATGATCACGCTGTCACGACGGTTGATATGGCGACCGAACCACTCGATCTGGTCGGCATAGATGTTCGGCGTGGCGCATTCCACGGTGGCCGGCAGGTTGAGGATCATCTTGTGCTCAGGCGTCGGGTTCCACACCTCGATCACCGCGTCACACACTTCCTTGGCGAACTCCAGCTCAGTGGCGCTGAAGGTCTCCGGGGAGTATTCGAAGGTCCACTGGGTTTCCGGCTGCTGGGCGGCGTACTTGACGAACAGCTTGGCCGCGTTGACTGCGATGGCCTTGATGCCGTCCTTGTCCAGGTTGAACACGATGCGGCGGAAGGACGGCGAGGTGGCGTTGTACAGGTGCACGATGGCCTTCTTGGCGCCGCGCAGGGATTCGAAGGTGCGTGCGATCAAGTCTTCACGGCCCTGGGTCAGCACCTGGATGGTGGTGTCCTCGGGGATATGGTTGTCTTCGATCAGGGTACGTACGAAGTCGAAGTCGGTTTGCGAGGCGGCAGGGAACGATGCTTCGATTTCCTTCACGCCGACGGCAACCAGGGTCTTCCAGAAACGCAGCTTTTTCACCGCGTCCATCGGCTCGATCAGCGACTGGTTGCCATCACGCAGGTCCGAGCTGCACCAGATCGGCGCTTCGGTGATGGTCTTCGACGGCCAGGTGCGGTCCGGGATGTCGATGGTCGGGAACGCGCGGTACTTCGAAGACGGGTCTTTGAGCATGCTCATCGGGAAATCCTTTGTTGTAGGGGCCGAGAAAAGGCGGCCTGCCGTAGAACTGTTTTTGGGGATAAAACGTAAAGACGAGGCAGATCGATTCAGCCTGGCAGTCGTGCGCTGACAAGGCACAGGCTGCGGTGCTGGCGGAGCTGAATGAGGGTGTGAGAGGTTTTCATAAGCCCAACCCTAACCGTCGGGGTGAAAGATGGCAAGCAGTCGCTAAAAATTGAGAGAAGTTCTGCTATCTGTGTAGGAAACGAGATTTTGTGCCTAAATATGTGTAGAGGGCTTGCTTTAATTGCGCACCCATTATCAGGCGCGCAATCGAGCGTTTCAGGGTTGGAATGCGCCGATAAAGATCGCCGGATCGACCCGTGCGTCGTTCAGGCTGACGTTCCAGTGCATGTGCGGCCCGGTCGCGCGGCCCGTGGCTCCGACTTTACCCACCACCGCGCCACGCGTGAGCTGGTCACCGACTTTCACATCGATCTTCGACATGTGGCAGAACATGCTGATAAAGCCCTGGCCGTGGTCGACGAACACGGTATTGCCGTTGAAGAAGTAGTTGCCCACCAGAATCACTTTGCCGTTGGCCGGCGTCTTGATCGGCGTACCGGCCGGCACGGCAAAGTCCAGGCCCGAGTGGGGATTGCGCTCTTCACCGTTGAAGAAACGTCGTACGCCGAACTTGCTCGACAGCGGCCCGTTTACCGGTTTGTCCAACACCAGGTTGCTCGGCAGGTTCGGGCTGAAACTGCGGTAAGCCTTGATCTGCACCGCCAGCTCCGCCTCGATGCGTTTCAGCTGTGCCGGATCGGGGTTTACCTGGCTTTTGTTTTTCAGGGTGATGCGCTGTTCCGGGTACTTCTTTTAGCCAACGATAAACGGCAGGTTGCGCCCGCCGCTGCTTATGCGTTCGTTGCCGGGCTTGACCGTCAACGGGATGCCAACAATCGCCAGCCAGTTGTCCGCTTCCTTCACCACCAGCACTGGCTTGCCCAGGTACGTGGCCTTGGGCGCGGCGGCGGAAGGGCCCAGTTCGACCACGGCAACGCCGCCCGGCACCGGCTTGTTCAAGGTGCGGGTGATGTAGCTATCGGCATGGGCATTAAAGGCAAGGCACAGCAGCATCAACACACTAAAGAGACGTGGCATCAATCAATCCAATAACGAAAGGGTGACGGGTGTCAGGTGGTTGTCTTCCACCCGCACTTGCAATTGGCCCTCACCGAGACGCGCGGTGAGGCGCTGGCCGGTGTGGGTCTGCGCGGCGTTGCGAATGGCCTGGCCGCGCTCGTCCAGCAAGATGCTGTAGCCACGGCCCAGGGTCGCCAATGGGCTGACCACGTGCAGCGTCTGCATCTGGCTTTGCAGTTGCAGGCGCCGCGCCTTGAGGCCTTCGCGCATGGCGCGGGGCAGCCGTTCAGCGAGGCTGTCCAAGCGTTGGCGCAAGAGGGCCAGTTGGCGACCGGGGTGTTGGCCGGCGAGGCGGGTTTCCAGGCGGATCAGGCGCTCGCGGCGGGTATTGAGGCTACGCTCGAAGGCGCGGCGCAGGCGCATGTCCAGGTCATCCAGGCGCTGGGCCTGCTGGCGCAGACGTTCGCCAGGGTGACGCAGGCGTCGCGCCATGCCTTCCAAGCGCAGGCGGTCATGGCTCAGGCGATTGCGCATCAGCATCACCAGGCGGCGATGCAGGTTTTCAACCTGACGCACCAGATGACTGGCGTCCGGCGCGAGCAATTCGGCTGCGGCGGAGGGCGTAGGGGCGCGCACGTCGGCCACGAAGTCGCTGATGGACACATCGGTCTCATGCCCGACGGCGCTGACGATTGGCGTGACGCAGGCGTCCACCGCACGGGCCACGGCTTCTTCGTTGAAGCACCAGAGGTCCTCCAGCGAACCGCCGCCACGGGCCAGGATCAGCGCATCGAAGCCGCGTGCATCCGCCAGTTTCAGTGCGCGCACAATCTGTGGGATGGCTTCGCGGCCTTGCACGGCGGTGGGGATCAGGGTCAGTTCAATGTTTGGCGCACGGCGACGGAACACGCTGATGATGTCGCGGATCACCGCGCCGGTCGGCGAACTGATAATGCCGATGCGCCGAGGGTGCGCTGGCAGTGGCACTTTGCGTTCAGCGCTGAACAGGCCTTCGGCGCTGAGCTTTTCCTTCAGCGCGTCGAACGCCAGGCGCAATGCCCCATCACCGGCCGGCTCCACGGTATCGAGGATCAGTTGGTAATCACCCCGGCCCTCAAACAAAGAGACTTTGCCGCGCACCTTCACCGCCAGGCCATCTTTCAGCGCCTGCCGCACCCGCGCGGCGTTGTTGCGAAACAGCGCGCAACGCACCTGGGCGCCGCTGTCCTTGAGGGTGAAATACACATGGCCGGAAGCCGGGCGGGCGAGGTTGGAGATCTCGCCTTCGACCCAGATATTGGTGAACACGTCTTCCAGCAACACCCGCGCACGGCCGTTGAGCTGGCTGACAGTCAGGACTTCGCGGTCCAGGCCCAGACGGGCAAAAGGATCTTTAATCATGGCGGCAGTTTATAGGCATTCGTGCAAGGTTTGGCAGAATTGCTCCACCAGCGCGCTCGGCTTCTGCGCGTAGGCCAGGGCCACGGTGCTGAGGCAGTCCGGGTCGGCCAGGGGCAAAAAGTGCACAGTGGCAGGGGCGATGTCCTGCATGGATTTTGGTAACAAGGCAATACCAAAGCCGGCCTGGATCAACTGCAACTGGGTGGTCTTGCGTGACATCACCCGCGCGGCCTTGGGGAAAAATCCTGCACGCATGCACAGCTCGGCTGACAGATAACTCAAGCCGCCACGCTGGGGATGGGGGATCGAGATAAACGCTTCGTCCTTCAATTGCTCCAGTTCGATGGGCGCATTGCTGCGTGCCAGCCGATGATTCGGCGGCACTGCCAGCAACAGTTGCTCGCGATATAAAGGTACGACTCGCACGCCCTCGCGCTGGCGCAACACAGGCAGGCGCAACAGCCCGACCTCCAGGCGACCGTCGGCGATTTCTTCCAACTGCGCTTCGGAGGACAGTTTGACGATGTCCATCGACACCCCTGGGCAGCGTTCCAGCCAGGTGCTGATGCCTTGCAGCAATGGGCCGCTCATCGGCACGGTACTTGAGTGGCTTAGGCGCAGCGTGCCCAGTTCGCCGTTGCCCACTTGCGTTGCCATTTCACTGGCCTTGATCAGCTCACTCAGCAGGTTGCGTGCTCGCGGGTAGAAGGCTTCACCCGCGGCGGTGAGTCGCGGTTGGCGTGCAGTCCGCTCAAACAGGGGCGTTTGCAGCTGGGTTTCCAGCTCCTTGATCTGTCGGCTCAAGGCGGACTGCGCCACAAACAAACGCTCGGCGGCGGCGCTGAAGCTGCCACTGTCGGCGATTTCGACGAAGTAACGCAGTTGGCGGGTGGAAATCACACGTCATGCCTTTTCGAGATGGGTGGAGGGCTTTGAAGATATTAGTCGCATCCCTCGCCGCTGGCTAAAGTGATGGCTATCTCGAATAAGGAATAACCCATGAACCCGGCTGAGCTGATGAGCCAATGGTCGTTTGGCGGTGTGGATTGGCTGGTAATCGGCCTGGGCATTGTCGTGGCCTATATCGTGTTCGGTATCGCGGGATTTGGCACCGCATTGGTGGCAGGGCCGCTGCTGATCCTGTTCATGCCGCTGTCGAAGATCATCCCACTGTTGGTGCTGCTGGATTTTGTCGCGGCATTTGGCAATCTGCTGCAATCGCGGCAGGACGTAAATAAGCCGGAATTGCTGCGCTTGCTGCCGTGCATGGCGATTGGTTGCACATTGGGCGTGGTGTTTTTGCTCAACCTGCATTCGGATTTGTTGCTGTTGCTGATGGGCTTGTTCATCAGTGCCTACGCCCTCTACAGCCTGGCGGTAAAGGCGCGCCCGACGCAGATGGCGGCGGGTTGGTCGGTTCCCATGGGCACCGTCGGTGGTTTATTCGGCGCATTGTTTGGCAGTGGCGGCTTTCTCTATGCGATCTATCTGAACAGCCGCCTGCCCAAGGACGCGGCGCGCGCCACCCAGAGTGCGTTGATCAGTTGCAGCACAGTGGTGCGCCTGAGCCTGTTCTTGATTGCCGGGGTGTATGCGGATTGGCCGTTGTTGATGTTGGCTGTATGCCTGTTGCCGGCGATGGCCCTGGGACTCTGGTTTGCTCGTAGATTGACCCTGCGCATGTCGCGGGAGGCGTTTGTGAGATTGGTGACCTGGCTGGTGTTGGCCAGTGGTATTGCGTTGATTGGGCGATACCTGAGCACTTGACCTGCGGGTGCCAAAGATTAAGCTGCCTGCCGCAGAAATCTATTTGGCACTTTGAACCATGAACTCCCAAAGCATCCTTGTCCCGAAAATCTCCACTTTGCCCGTCCACGAACCCCGCGCCCGGGCAATCGTGCGTTGGCTGGTGCGCAAGAACATCATCAAGGAAGAGCTGACCACTTGCGGCCGCACCGGCAACCGCATGGGCTATGCCCTGGCCGACGGCGCCCGCGCCGTGGTGTTGTACCCCGAGGCGCTGCCGTTCAACGAGCCGATCAACGGCCTGGAGATCATCTACAAGCGCTGCATCTACACACCCGCCAAGGGCTTTCTCGAAGAAGCCGGTTGCCCGGAATGCCGCAAGGAAGTCGGCGAAGCCCTGTTCGAAAGCCTCGAAGACTGGATGCCCGGCCACACCGACAACTTCACCTGCCCGCTGTGTGGGCATGAAGACGACATCAACGGGTTCCTGTTCCTACAGGAATGTGGGTTTTCCAACCTGGGATTCATCTTCAATAACTGGGCTGAGGCCGGGTTCAAGCAGAGTTTTATCGACGAATTCGCCGATTGGCTGGACCAGAAGATGAGTTGGGTCAAAGTCGAGTTGTAACCCATCTATCAGTATTCCCAAGTTTGTCAGAGTTTTACATTGAGCCCGGCAGGGTGCATGTATATAATGGCGCGCTTCCATTTTCCCGCTCGGGAGCCCCCGCGATGCTGCGTATCAGCCAAGAAGCTCTGACATTCGACGACATTCTCCTAGTGCCCGGTTATTCCGAGGTGCTTCCTAACGAAGTCAGTCTCAAGACCCGCCTAACCCGTGGCATCGAGCTGAATATTCCCCTTGTTTCCGCTGCCATGGACACCGTCACTGAAGCCCGTCTGGCCATCGCCATGGCTCAGGAAGGCGGCATCGGCATCATCCACAAGAACATGACCATCGAGCAGCAAGCTGCCGAAGTGCGCAAGGTCAAGCGTTACGAAGCCGGTGTGGTGAAAGATCCGATCACCATCGAAGCCGACGCCACCGTGCGTGACCTGTTCGACCTGACCCGCCTGCACAACATCTCCGGCGTTCCGGTGCTACACGATGGCGACCTGGTCGGCATCGTCACTTCCCGTGACGTGCGTTTCGAGAACCGTCTTGAAGTTACCGTCCGTGAAGTGATGACGCCCAAAGAGCGTCTGGTCACTGTCAAGGAAGGCGCCGACAAGAACGATGTGCGCGAACTGCTGCACAAGCACCGCATCGAGCGCGTGCTGATCGTCGACGACAAATTCGCCCTCAAAGGCATGATGACCGTCAACGACATCGAAAAAGCCAAGGCTTACCCGCTGGCCAGCAAGGATGACCAGGGTCGTCTGCGCGTTGGCGCGGCGGTCGGCACCGGTAAAGACACCGGTGACCGCGTTTCGGCCCTGGTCGCTGCCGGCGTTGACGTGGTGGTGGTCGACACCGCCCACGGTCACTCCAAAGGCGTGATCGACCGCGTGCGTTGGGTCAAACAGAATTTCCCTGACGTGCAAGTGATCGGCGGCAACATCGCCACCGGCGCTGCCGCCAAGGCCCTGGCCGAAGCGGGCGCGGATGCGGTCAAGGTCGGTATCGGCCCGGGCTCGATCTGCACCACCCGTATCGTTGCCGGTGTGGGCGTGCCGCAAATCAGCGCCATCGCCAACGTCGCCGCTGCCCTTGAAGGCACGGGCGTTCCGTTGATCGCCGACGGTGGCATCCGTTTCTCCGGTGACCTGTCCAAGGCCATCGTAGCCGGTGCTTCCTGCGTGATGATGGGCTCGATGTTCGCCGGTACTGAAGAAGCGCCAGGCGAGATCGAACTGTTCCAGGGCCGTTCCTACAAGGCTTACCGCGGCATGGGTTCGCTGGGCGCCATGTCCCAGGCGCAAGGTTCTTCCGACCGTTACTTCCAGGACTCCTCGGCAGGCGCCGAGAAGCTCGTTCCGGAAGGCATCGAAGGCCGTGTGCCGTACAAAGGCACCCTGAGCGCGATCATCCATCAACTGATGGGCGGCCTGCGTTCCTCGATGGGCTACACCGGCAGCGCCGACATCGAAGAAATGCGCACCAAGCCAGAGTTCGTACGGATTACCGGCGCCGGCATGGCTGAATCCCATGTCCACGACGTGCAGATCACCAAGGAAGCGCCAAACTACCGCGTAGGTTGATGCTTCCAGCAAAATGTTAAGTAACCGGGGCTGTTCTTCAGCCCCGAGTTGTTTCTGATTCATTAGACGAGACTGACTTCATGGCCCTCGACATTCACGCCCACCGTATCCTGATCCTCGATTTCGGTTCCCAGTACACCCAGCTGATCGCCCGTCGCGTGCGTGAAATCGGCGTGTACTGCGAACTGCATCCGTTCGACATGGACGACGAAGCGATCCGCGAATTCGCACCGAAAGGCGTCATCCTCGCCGGTGGCCCAGAGTCCGTGCACGAAGCCAACAGCCCGCGCTGCCCGCAAGCCGTATTCGACCTGGGCGTCCCGGTCTTCGGCATCTGCTACGGCATGCAGACCATGGCCGAGCAACTGGGCGGCAAGGTTGAAGGTTCCGAGCTGCGTGAATTCGGTTATGCCCGTGTCGACGTGGTTGGCAAGAGCCGCCTGCTGGACGGCATCGAAGACCACGTCGACGCCGACGGCCTGTTCGGCCTCGACGTGTGGATGAGCCACGGTGACAAGGTCACCAAGATGCCGGAAGACTTCCATATCCTGGCCAGCACCCCGAGCTGCCCGATCGCCGGCATGTTCAGCGACGAGCGTCGTTACTACGGCGTGCAGTTCCACCCGGAAGTGACCCACACCAAGCAAGGCGGCCGCATCCTGTCGCGCTTCATCCTCGACATCTGCGAGTGTGAAGCCCTGTGGACCCCGTCGAAAATCGCTGAAGACGCCATCGCCCAGGTTCGCGCCCAGGTCGGCACCGACAACGTACTGCTCGGCTTGTCCGGCGGCGTTGACTCTTCGGTAGTTGCTGCCCTGCTGCACAAAGCCATCGGCGACCAACTGACCTGCGTCTTCGTCGACAACGGCCTGCTGCGCCTGCACGAAGGCGAGCAAGTGATGGCCATGTTCGCCGAGAACATGGGCGTCAAGGTGATCCGCGCCAACGCTGAAGATCAGTTCTTGAACAACCTGGCCGGCGAGTCCGACCCAGAGAAGAAGCGCAAGATCATCGGCCGCACCTTCATCGACGTGTTCGATGCCCAGTCCAACAAACTGGACAACATCAAGTACCTCGCCCAGGGCACCATCTACCCTGACGTGATCGAGTCGGCTGGCGCCAAGAGCGGCAAGGCCCACGTGATCAAGTCACACCACAACGTGGGTGGCCTGCCTGAGGAAATGAACCTCAAGCTGGTAGAACCGCTGCGCGAACTGTTCAAGGACGAAGTCCGCCGTCTGGGCCTGGAACTCGGCCTGCCGTACGACATGGTCTACCGCCACCCATTCCCAGGCCCGGGCCTGGGTGTGCGCATCCTCGGCGAAGTGAAAAAGGAATACGCCGACCTGCTGCGTCGCGCCGACCACATCTTCATCGAAGAACTGCGCAAAGCCGACTGGTACCACAAAGTCAGCCAGGCATTCGTGGTGTTCCAGCCGGTGAAATCGGTTGGCGTGGTTGGCGATGGCCGCCGTTACGCCTGGGTCGTTGCCCTGCGTGCGGTAGAAACCATCGACTTCATGACTGCGCGTTGGGCACACCTGCCGTACGAACTGCTGGAAACTGTCAGCGGTCGTATCATCAATGAGATCGAAGGTATTTCGCGCGTGACGTATGACGTGTCGAGCAAGCCGCCGGCGACGATTGAGTGGGAGTGATCCCGCAGCGCTGTATGAAAAAACCGGCCTAGGCCGGTTTTTTCATTTCAGGCAAACACGTTGATCAGAAATCGTAACGCACGTTCGCCGTGAAGGTGTCAGCGTCGAAACCACTGCTGGTCAGGTAGTTGTACGTCCCGCCCACGCTCCACGCGCCGACGCGGTAGTTAGCGCCCAGTCCCAGCTCGTAGCTGTCGCGCGCCGGCGTTGCGCCGGTGGTGGTGAAGGGGGTGCCGCCGAGTACAAAGGTGGAGGTGGTGTTGGCCTTGTCGCCGATGAAGTCGTGCCAGGCCATCAGCTTGGCTTCCGGTTCGAAGCTGCCCACACCCAGGTCAAACGCGGCCGCCAGACGGGCGCCCAGGCCCATTTCGCCGATTTCATAGCGCTGGCTGCCGACCTTGAGGGCCGCTGAGCTGCCTTTTTCACGGTACGAATCAATCGAGATGTTGGCATAGCGCGCACCGACCTGTGGTTCCAGCAGCCACTGCTTGTCGAGCTGGAACGTATAGCCTGCCAGCGCGTTGACGCCGAAGATCTCACTGTCGTAGTCGGCCTTGGCGCGGGTACCGGCGATGTAGCGTTTGGACTCGTTGTCGTTCCAGCCGTACATCAGCGAGGTGTCGACAAAGAAGTTGTCGCGGGCCCAGTTGCCGTACAAGGTCAGTGCATGGCCGCTGACGTCGGTCTTGCTACCCAGGTCGGATTTGACGTCGCTGGTCATGTAGCTGTAAGCCAGGCCCACGGTTGTCTGGGCATTGAGCTTGCCGTCGGCACCCACGGCAATGCCGTGGGTGTTGGCGTCGTAGCCGTCGACACCGTGGCGGCTGTCTTGGTTGGCATCGCTGGACAGCGCTTGCAGCCATACGCCTTGTTCTGCCAGGACGTCACCGGAGGACAGACCGCTACGCGCTTTGCTGGCGCGGCGGTTGATGGCACCTGCGACCAGGTTCTGGCTGTTGGTGGCGGCGTTGACCGCCCCACGGCTGACGTCCGGGCTCAGGGTTTCGGCCAGTTTGGCCAGCTCTTGGCTGGTGGCGGCGTTGGCGAATTGCTGGAATACCGGGTCGCTTT
Source organism: Pseudomonas sp. FH1 (assembly GCF_000510895.2). NCBI lineage: Bacteria > Pseudomonadati > Pseudomonadota > Gammaproteobacteria > Pseudomonadales > Pseudomonadaceae > Pseudomonas > Pseudomonas sp. FH1. The sequence continues at coordinate 151,341 of NZ_AOHM01000036.1, read as the reverse complement.
CGTCCATCAGGCCCATGACCGTGTTCTTGAACGGCTTGATGGAGTCCACCGCGTTGTGCGAACCACGGGCACCCAGCAGGTCTTGCGTGATGACCTCATCACTGCGGGTGGCCACCAGGGCTTTCACGTCCTGGCCTTCAATGCCGAAGTTCTTCACCTCGAGCAGTGCCGATGAGGACACCACAGACAGGTTCTGCGGGGCTTCCCAGGTACCGGAGTTGATGAGGGTGTAGCGGGTGCCCCCGGCCGAGGTGCGGAAGTCGTCGGAGCGCGCCTGCAGTTCGATCTGGCTGCCAGGAGAGAAGAAGGTATTACCGGTGACTTTCAGGATCGGCGCATTGGGCAGTGTGTTGTTATCCAGTAGCAGGCGCAGGCGCGCAGTGTTGCTGTCCATGTCGAGGTTGCCCACTATCGTGGTCTGCGGGCGAAGCAGCGTCAGGCGGCCGCCGTCGATGTCGACGAAGCCGGCGCGGATGGTCGAGCCATCGAACATCGCGTCCCCTTGCACCAGCACACCGCTCAGGCCCAGCAGGTCGCCCTTGACCTGACCACCCTGCCAGTAGAAATACGACGGGGAGCTATTGTCGTCCGCCAGAATGGCTGCGGTGCCGCCTTCGATCAGGCCACCTGTCTGCCTGATAGAGAAGATCCTGAAGTCGTCGGAGGTGTCGAGACTGCGAAAGCGGATACCGATCCCGTCGGCGGAGATAGTCCCGCTGGTGTTGATATCACTCAGGAAGGGTGCGCCTGTCATCTGCCCCGTAAAGAGTGCCTTCTCGATGTCGATCCCCTCAGAGTCGATACCCCGCGCGGTGATAGTGCCCGAGTTATTGATGCGCGCCTGGGTCGAAGTGATCAGCATGCCTTCGGCATTTGCGCCCGTCACAGTGATGTTGCCGTTGTTGTTCACTTCACCCGCGATCTTCGCCTGGTACAGGTCCAGCCCGACGACGGCGTTGCCGCTCACCGTAATGTCGCCGTTATTGATCAGGTCGCCACCGACGTTTGAGTTGAGGGTCATGGCGATACCGGAGGGGAACTCGGTGGGGGTCGCAGCCGTTCGGTTGATTTGGCCCTGGTTGACCAGGTTGCCCGCCAAGGTCACGTTGGTTAGCTCCACACCTGCGTTTTGCGACGTTCCGGTGAAGGTGGCGTTATTGAACACATCACCGAAGCTGCTGTAGGCCCCTGTGCTCAGGTCGTAGTTGAAGTCGGGTGCGGGTGCGGCATGGGCCGTGGCTGTGGTCGCCGCGACGGACAGCGCCAACAACGAGCGGCGCAGGTGGGAAGTGTTCAAGGCAGTATCCTTACAGGGCAGAAACTGGCAGGGAACAACCCACGCGTCAGCGTCTGTTTTAGGCATCCCTGCCAGCTTGTCAGTGAATGGCTGATTCAAGCGCGTGCGAATCTACACGATGCTTGTAGGACAATTCATCATAAAAAGGATCGCTGAAGAGAAAAAAGCTAAGAAATGCGACGTTGCCGTTATTTTTTGCGGTTATACGTGGCTGATCAGCAATAAATGGAACTTTTAGCTCGTCGTTGTGGTCGCGTAAGGTTTGGGCGCTAGTGGGAAAGGTATTCGGATGTTTTCAAGCGGCCCTGCTTGTCCTCAATCTCAGTATTTTCATGGATCAATGGCGTTTCAACCCATCGGCTCCACACCGCTTCCCACCCTTTATCATGGCTTGCTCCCCGTATATGCACGTATTCGGAGAAGGGCGAATCAAGCGCCTGTTGGTATCTATCCGCCAGCCCACTTGGAATAATCGGGTCTGCTTCGCCGATGAGGTGACGCTGGGGTAACAAGGCGAGCCGCTCACGGTAGTCCAGCGGATCCAGTGAACCGTCGAGTGGCGACAGCCCTTTCATCGTCGCCCACAGACGTGGACTGAGATTGCCAGCCAAGGTTTGCACCTGGGTCACATCATTGCGTTGCGCCGCTAACAATAAGGCGAGAGCGGCGCCACCTGAATACCCCACGAGTTCGAACTCGCTATTCCCGTACCGTTGTTTTAATTGGTCCAGCGCCTGGCTGAGGCGAGTGACCACGTCCTGAGAAAATCGGCGATGGGTCCAGAGTGCCGACTGACAGGCTGCAGCCATGACGAACTGGCAGGGACGTGCCAGGTACGCATTCGGTGTCGGGTCATCGACCGCCAGCCGTGGTACCAACAGATTGTGCGGGCTCGGATCCAGGCTGGGTTGGGTGGCCGTCGACCAGGCATGGCCATCGCCTTCCAGGTAGACCCGCAGGCGAGGTGTCTTTTCTGCGGTTTGCGGCGCAAGTATGAGGAGGGGAAAGTCCTGCCCCGGCAGGACCTCTACTTGCCGGCCGCGCTCTTGCGCCAGTTGTTGCAGTGCCTCGCGCGGCGACTGGCAGGCGATGAGGATCGCGCTGATCATCAGCACACAGGCTTTGTAGAAGCCGGCCAATGTTCGTTGATAGCGAAAGTGTCTACTCATCATGTTTCACAACACACCTTGGCGAGGGAGCCGTTGGCATTGGCGGCAGGGCAGGCCAAGAGAATCGCAGTACAATGATCTTCCCGACGGATGCTTACCGTCGCGCAATATCCGAGAAGTAAAACTTATCCAACGTATGCCGCGACTCGGTGTACTCGAACTGCCGCCCATCCTGCAAGAATGTCTGGTTACTCACCACGATCACATGGCTCTGACCTTCGAGGTCGAGGTGTGTCTGGTCGTCCTTGCCGCGCGGCAGAGCCTCGATGGTGCGTTGGGCGTAGGCGATTTGCAGCTGCAACGTCTGTTCGATAAATGCGTAGATCGACTGTTCGGCAATCGAGCGGTCCAACCCCGGGATCACCTCGGCGACGAAGTGGTTGATGTCGAGGATCACGCGTTTACCGCCGATGCGCCGTACCCGTTTGATGCGGGTGATCAGGGTGCCGGGTTCGGCTTCGATGTGTTGCAGCAGCGAACCTTCCAGCGGGAACTGCGTGAATTCGACCACTTCGGTGCGTACGTCATCACCCAGGTCGGCGTGGGTTTCGTGGAAGCTGACGATGCCGCCCAGTTGGAACTCGATCGGGTTGGGCGACAACACGAAGGTGCCCTTGCCGTGGATCTTTTGCGCAAACCCACGCTCCTGCAACTGCTCGATGGCCCGACGCACGGTGCCTCGGCTGGCCTGGTAGCTGTCCATCAGTTCGGTTTCGGAGGGAAGGCGTGTGCCGCGCTGCAGGCGTTCGGTGGTGATGCTGGCAAGCAGATCCGTGTAGATCTGGTTGTATTTACTCATGGGGATGGCTCTTTGCCGGGGTTGCGGTCAAGGCAGAGACCTTAGTGGCAGAGCCGGTGTTTGTCTATTAGACCCTTGGATTTATGCGGCTTGTAGCGATGCGCGGGACTACAAAAAATAAACAATATGCAACTCGTACAGACGAGTTGTTGCTTTAACTCGTACAGACGAGTACTTTTGCCCTCGGCGTGCTGCCAATGACTGCCCCCCAAATAAAAAAATCAAAGTGGAAACCAAGCATGAGCCACGACTATTCGACTATCGCCCGCGAGATTCTCGAGAACCTCGGGGGCCCAGACAACCTTGAGCAAGCTGCCCACTGCGTCACCCGCCTGCGCCTGGCGCTCAAGGACCCGAGCCTGGTCAACGGCAGTGCGCTGAACCAGGTGGATCTGGTCAAGGGTTCGTTCTTCACCGGCGGGCTGTTCCAGGTGGTAATCGGCCCCGGTGAAGTGGAGAAGGTCTACGCCGCCCTGCGCGAGCAGACCGGCCTCGCCGCCGCCACCATCGCCGACGTGAAGAAGAAGGGCGCCGACAAGACCAACGCCATGCAGCGTCTGGTGCGGGTGTTCTCCGACGTGTTCATGCCGATCCTGCCCGCGCTGATCATTGCCGGCCTGTTGATGGGCGTGAACAACCTGATGGGCGCCAAGGGCATGTTCATCGAGGGCCAGACGCTGCTCGAGGCCTATCCGAACCTGGATGGCCTGTGGAGCCTGATCAACCTGATGGCCAACACCTCGTTCGTGTTCCTGCCAGCGCTGGTGGGCTGGTCGGCGGCCAAGCGCTTTGGCGGCAGTGAAATCCTCGGCATCGTGCTTGGCCTGATGCTGGTGCATCCAGACCTGCTCAACGCCTGGAACTACGGCAAGGCGGTCGCCGGTCTCGACGGCCAGAGCCTGCCGTACTTCGATATTTTCGGTTGGTTCAAGATTGAGAAAGTGGGCTACCAGGGGCAGATCCTGCCGATCCTGATGGCCGCCTATGTGATGAGCGTGATCGAGAAATGGCTGCGGGCGCGAGTGCCCAACGCGATTCAATTGCTGGTCGTGCCGATCACCACCATCGTCGTTACCGGCGTGCTCGCCCTGGCCATTATCGGCCCGGTGACCCGTCACCTGGGCATCCTGATCACCGAAGGCGTGGTCACCTTGTTCGACCTGGCACCGATGGTCGGCGGCGCGATTTTCGGTCTGCTGTATGCGCCGTTGGTGATCACCGGCATGCACCACATGTTCCTCGCCGTGGACCTGCAGCTTATTTCTACTCAGGGCGGCACCTTCATCTGGCCGATGATCGTTATGTCCAACCTGGCCCAAGGCAGCGCAGCGCTCGGCGTGTTCTACATGACCCGCAATGCGCGGGACAAAAGCATGGCGTCCACTTCTGCGATTTCTGCGTACTTCGGCATCACCGAGCCGGCGATGTTCGGCGTGAACCTGCGCTTCAAGTTCCCGTTCTATGCCGCGCTGCTGGGCTCGGCACTGGGCAGCATTTTCCTCTCGCTGAACAAGGTGCAGGCCTCGGCCATTGGCGTCGGTGGCTTGCCTGGCTTCATCTCGATCATTCCGCAGTACATCCCGAGTTTTGTGATCGGGATGGTCATCGCAATCGTGGTGCCGTTTGTTCTGACCTGTGCGTTGAGCATGAAGATCGTGCGCCCTGGTTATCGCGTCGCCTGAACCAGCGCTTTCACAATGAAGGAGTCCACCATGCAAGACTGGCAACACTCGGTGATTTACCAGATCTACCCGAAAAGCTTCCACAGCCACGCGGGTAACGCCACCGGTGACCTGCTGGGCATCGTGGACAAACTCGACTACCTCAAATGGCTGGGCGTCGACTGCCTGTGGATCACCCCGTTCCTGCGCTCGCCGCAACGGGACAACGGCTACGACATCAGCGACTACTACGCCATCGATCCCAGCTACGGCACCATGGCCGATTGCGACCTGCTGATCAGCGAAGCCGGCAAGCGCGGCATCAAGTTGATGCTGGATATCGTGGTCAACCACACCTCCATCGAGCACGAATGGTTCCAGCAGGCACGCAGCAGCCTCGACAACCCGTACCGCGACTTCTACATCTGGCGCGACCAGCCCAACAACTGGGAATCCAAGTTCGGCGGTTCGGCCTGGGAGTACGAGGCGCAAACCGGTCAGTACTTCCTGCACCTGTTCGACCACACCCAGGCCGACCTCAATTGGGACAACCCCAAGGTGCGCGCCGAAGTGTTCAAACTGATGCGTTTCTGGCGCGACAAGGGCGTGGGCGGTTTCCGCCTGGATGTGATCAACCTGATCTCCAAACCCGCCGACTTCCCCGAAGACAACACCGACGGCCGCCGTTTCTACACCGACGGCCCGAACGTGCACCAATACCTGCAGGAAATGCACCGTGAAGTCTTCGAAGGGCATGACCTGATCAACGTCGGCGAGATGTCGTCCACCAGCCTGGAACACTGCATCCGCTACTCGCGGCCAGAGTCGAAAGAGCTGTCGATGACGTTCAACTTTCATCACCTGAAAGTCGATTACCCGAACCTGCAAAAGTGGGTGAAAGCCGACTTCGACTTCCTGCAACTCAAGCAGATCTTCTCTGACTGGCAGTTGGGCATGCAGGCCGGTGGCGGTTGGAACGCGCTGTTCTGGTGTAACCACGACCAGCCACGGGTGGTCTCGCGTTTCGGCAATGACGGCGAGCATCGTGTGGTCTCGGCCAAGATGCTGGCGACGGCGCTGCACTTCCTCCAAGGCACACCGTATGTGTACCAGGGCGAAGAGCTGGGCATGACCAATCCGGGCTTCGACAGCATCTCGCAGTACCGCGATGTGGAGACCTTGAACATCTTCCGCCTCAAGCGCGATGCGGGGGAGTCCGAGGCGTCGAGCATGGCGGCGATCATGCAGAAGTCCCGCGACAACGGCCGTACGCCGATGCAGTGGAGTGCCGGGGAACACGCCGGTTTCAGCAGCGGTGAGCCGTGGATCGGTATTCCGGCCAACGCGGCGCAGATCAACGTCGAAAGCCAATTGGATGACCCGGATTCAGTGCTGCATCACTACCGCGCGCTGATCGCCTTGCGTCGTCACGAACCGCTGATCCAGGAAGGCGTGTACCGCCAACTGCTGCAAGACCATTTGCAAGTCTGGGCCTACCTGCGCGAGGGCCATGGCGAGCGCCTGCTGGTGCTGAACAACTTCTACGGCACGCCCTGCGAAATCCAGCTGCCGGACAACCTGATCAACCCGGCCAGCGAACAGCGCCTGCTGATCAGCAACTACCCCGACTGCCCGCAACGCACCGCCACGGTAACGCTGCGCCCCTACGAATCGTTTGTGCTGCACCTCAAGGACTGAGACCTGCTGCAACCCCGTGTGGGAGCACGGGGCGCTTCAAAAACCATAATAAAAATATCGGAGTGCTTCATGAAAACAACAATAAAGCTGGGCCTCGTTGCGTCTTGTCTGAGCCTGCCGTTTGGCGCTCAAGCCCTGGAATTTGCCGGTTACCTGCGCAGCGGCGCGGGCACCTCGACGGGCAGCGGTCCACAGCAATGTTTCCAACTGCCGGGGGCGCAATCCAAATACCGCCTGGGTAACGAATGCGAGCAATACGCCGAGCTGGAACTGCGCCAGGACTTGCTCACCCTCGATGACGGTTCGGTACTCAGCGTCGATGCCATGGCGTCGCTCTACAACAAGTACGACCGCGAGCTGAAGTTCCAGGGCGAGAACAACGGCTCGGCGCGCATGCCGCAGATGTATGCGCAGTGGTCCAACCTGCCCAGCCTCAATGGCGGTTCGCTGTGGGCCGGCCGGCGTTACTACAAACGAAACGACATCCATATCTCCGACTTCTACTACTGGAACCAGAGTGCCACGGGCGGCGGTATCGAGGACGTGCTGATCGGCGACCTCAAGTACAGCTACGCGATTTCCCGCAAGGACAACCTGTACCAGAAGGAATACGCCACCCGTCACGACTTCAACGTCGCGGGCTTCAAGACCAACCCCGGCGGCGAGCTGGAACTGGGCTTGAGCTATATCGAAAAAGCCGGCGGGCGCGACACCAACAGCGGTTGGGCGATCACCGCGCAGCACGTGCAAAAACCTTTCCTCGGCGGCAAGAACAAGTTCGCCTTGCAGTACGGCGAAGGCCCCGGCACGGGCCTGGGCTACACCGGCAATACCTTCCTCGACAACAGCAGCAAAAGTTACCGCGCCGTGGAGTTTTTCGATTGGCAGGTGACCCCGCGTTTTGGTGGTCAGGTCGAAGCGGTGTACCAGAAGGACATCCGTCCTGGCAGCCAGGACCAGACCTGGATGTCCATCGGCGTGCGCCCGGCGTATGCCATCAGCGAGCAATTCAAACTGGTCACCGAGCTTGGGCATGACCAGGTCGATGCCACGGGCGGCACCCGCAAGCTGAGCAAATTTACCTTCGCTCCCACATGGTCGCCCAAAGGCCCGGATTTTTGGGCGCGGCCGGAAGTGCGCTTGTACTACACCTATGCAACCTGGAACGAAGCGGCCAAGCGTGCGGCGAATGAATTGGCGGCAGGGTCGGCGTTGTCCGATACCGGCTCCTATGGCACGGCGCGGCATGGGTCGAACGTTGGTGTGCAGGTTGAGTACTGGTGGAAGTAATCCTTCCTCCGCTCAATGATATCTACAGAACAAAACAGCAGGTGAAGTCATGACCACAACTCAACCCCTGGAATTGCTGGCGCCCTTATCGGGTGTGCTGCTGGCGCTGGACAAGGTGCCGGACCCGGTGTTCTCCAGCCGCCTGATCGGCGATGGCCTGTGCATCGACCCCACGTCGCAGACGCTGTGCGCGCCGCTGGCGGGGGTGATCAGCAACATCCAGGACAGTGGGCATGCGGTCAGTGTCACCGCTGACAACGGCGTTCAGGTGCTGATGCATATCGGCCTGGACACCGTGAACCTGGCAGGCCAGGGCTTCACCCGGCTGGTGCAGGAAGGCCAGCGGGTGGAGGCCGGGCAGCCGTTGATCGAATTCGATGCCGACTACGTGGCGCTCAACGCACGCAGTTTGCTGACCTTGATGCTGGTGGTCAGCGGCGAGCCCTTCAGCCTGTTGGCGGACGGCCTGGTGGAAACGGGCCAGCCGCTGTTGCAGTTATCCCCAACTGAGGCCGTGCAAGCAGCGGACGAAGAGGAGGGCGATGCATTGTTCTCCAAGCCGCTGACCTTGCCCAACGCCAACGGCCTGCACGCGCGCCCAGCCGCGGTATTCGCCCAGGCGGCGAAAGGTTTCAACGCCAGCATCTACCTGCACAAGCAAACCCAGAGCGCCAACGCCAAATCGCTGGTGGCGATCATGGCGTTGCAAACCGTGCAGGGCGATACCTTGCAAGTGAGCGCGGCGGGCGAGGACGCCGAGGCGGCGATCAAGGCGTTGGTGGCCTTGTTGGCTGAAGGCTGTGGCGAGGCAGTGGCGAGTGTTGCCGAGCCAGCCGCAACGCAGTCGCCGGCGACCTTACTGCGGGGCGTGTGTGCATCGCCGGGTTCGGCGTTGGGTCAGGTCGTTCAAGTGACCGAGCCCGAGTTGGTCATCACGCAGCAAGGCACGGGCGAAGCTGCTGAACGTGCTGCATTGACCCGTGGCCTGCTCGCCGCCACTGAAGCGTTGCAGGTGTTGCAGGACAAGGCGGCCGGCAGCGCCCAGGCCGAGATTTTCCGCGCCCATCAGGAATTGCTCGAAGACCCGACCTTGCTGGAACACGCCCACCGCCTGCTGGCGGAAGGCAAGAGCGCGGCCTTTGCCTGGAACAGTGCAACGCTTGCGACCGTCAAACTCTTCGAGGGTTTGGGCAATGCGTTGATCGCCGAGCGTGCGGCAGACCTGGCCGACGTCGGCCAGCGTGTGCTGAAACTGATCCTGGGCATCCAAGACAGCGCCTGGGACTTGCCGGAGCGCGCGATCCTCATCGCCGAGCAACTCACGCCTTCGCAGACGGCCAGCCTGGATACCCGCAAGGTGCTGGGGTTTGTCACTGTCGGGGGCGGCGCGACCAGCCACGTCGCAATCCTCGCCCGCGCCCTGGGCCTGCCGGCTATTTGTGGTGTTCCGGCCCAGGTGTTGGCGGTGGCCAATGGCAAGCAGGTGCTGCTCGACGCCGATAAAGGCGAGCTGCACCTGGAGCCGAACCTGGCCGAAATCGAGCAACTGGACGCTGCGCGTAAACAACAGGTGCTGCGCCATCAGCGCGATGTGGCGCAGGCGTCTTTACCTGCGACCACCCGCGATGGTCATCACGTCGAAGTCACTGCCAACGTGGCTTCGTTGCAGGAAGTCGAGCAGTCCCTGATCCTCGGGGGGGAAGGCGTCGGCCTGCTGAGATCGGAGTTCTTGTATCTGGATCGCAACCGTGCCCCAAGTCCCGACGAACAGGCAGCGAGCTACACCGCGATCGCCCGTGCCCTGGGCACCGAACGCAACCTGGTGGTGCGCACCCTCGACGTCGGTGGCGACAAACCCTTGGCCTATGTGCCGATGGACGCCGAGACCAACCCCTTCCTCGGTCTGCGCGGCATTCGTTTGTGCCTGGAGCGTCCGGAACTGTTGCGCGAACAATTGCGCGCGATCCTCGCCAGCGCTGGTTTTGCGCGGCTGCATATCATGTTGCCGATGGTCAGCCTGCTCTCGGAGCTGCACCTGGCGCGCAAAATCCTTGAAGAGGAAGCGCTGGCGCTGGGGCTCACCGAGTTGCCAAAGCTGGGCATCATGATTGAAGTGCCGTCCGCCGCGCTGATGGCGGATGTGTTCGCGCCCCATGTGGACTTCTTCTCCATTGGCACCAACGACCTGACCCAGTACACGCTGGCGATGGACCGCGACCACCCGCGCCTGGCCAGCCAGGCCGACAGTTTCCACCCGGCGGTGCTGCGCCTGATTGCCACCACGGTCAAGGCCGCCCACGCCCATGGCAAGTGGGTGGGTGTGTGCGGCGCGTTGGCGTCCGAAGCGTTGGCCGTGCCCGTGCTGATCGGGCTGGGCGTGGACGAGTTGTCGGTCAGCGTGCCGTTGATCCCCACCATCAAGGCCACCGTGCGCGAGCTGGACCTGGCCGACTGCCAGATCATCGCCCGCCAGGTCCTGGGCCTGGAAGAAGCCGCCCAGGTGCGTGAGGCCTTGCGCCAGTATCGCGCGGCTACCGTTGAAACCTCACCTGTCGTGGAGCACTGAGTATGTTCGAGAAATTACAGCGGGCGTTCTGGAAAGCCCTGACGCCGGATTTGATTGCCGAGACGGTCGTTGCGCCAACGCAGAACCTGCTGTCGGCCGAGGTGCTGAATGCGTTGGGTGGGGCGGATAACCTCAAGTCGCAGCAGCGTGTGGCGCTGACGCGGGTGAGGGTGCAGTTGCAGGATGCGGCTAAGGTGGATGCTACGGCGTTAAATCTGGCTGGCGTGGGGGGCGTGATGGTGTTGTCAGACGGCGTGGTGCATCTGCTGACCGGCCTCTAAGCCAGCTGAAGATCAAGATGTGAAGGGGCTTTATGTGGTGAACGGGTTCGGTAATGTTCTTACAGTTTCGGGTTGTCTTCCGGCGGCTTGGTCTTATCCACACCCGGCACATGCAGATTGCCTTCGACCACCTGGTTGCCTTCCAGCTGCGGCTGGGTCACCCAGGTGAGAATGTCGTAGTAACGCCGGATGTTCGCCACGAAGTGCACCGGCTCACCGCCACGGGCGTAACCGTAGCGCGTCTTGCTGTACCACTGCTTCTGTGACAGACGCGGCAGCATCTTCTTCACGTCCAGCCACTTGTTCGGGTTCAGACCTTCGCGCTTGGCCAAGGTGCGCGCATCTTCCAGGTGACCGGTGCCGACGTTGTAGGCCGCCAGGGCAAACCAGGTGCGATCCGGCTCGGCGATGCTGTCGTCCAGCTCATCCTTGATCTTGGCCAGGTATTTGGCGCCGCCCATGATGCTTTGCTTGGGGTCCAGGCGGTTGGACACGCCCATCGCCTGGGCGGTGTTCTGGGTCAGCATCATCAGGCCGCGTACGCCGGTCTTGGAAGTGACGGCCGGTTGCCACAGCGATTCCTGATAGCCGATGGCAGCCAGCAGGCGCCAATCGACCTTTTCTTCCTTGGCATAGGCGCGGAAGTGTTTTTCGTATTTGGGCAAACGCTGCTGCAGGTGCTGGGCGAAGGTGTAGGCGCCCACATAGCCGAGGACATCGACATGCCCGTAGTAGCGGTCTTTCAGACGCTGCAACGTGCCGTTCTTCTCGACTTTATCCAGGTAACTGTTGATCTCGTTGAGGAGGCTGTTGTCTTCACCGGCGGCCACCGCCCAGCTCTGGTTGCTGGCGTTGCCCAGGTCGAACGCCACGCGCACGTTGGGGAAGTACACCTGGTTCATCGCCACTTCGTTGGAGTCCACCAGGGTCAGGTCGATTTGCCCTTCGTCCACCATGCGCAGCAGGTCGACCACCTCAACGGCGTCGGATTCTTCGTATTCAATCGCAGGGTTCTGCTTTTTAAGCTCTGCCAGTTGCTCGGCGTGAGTGCTGCCCTTGAGCACCATGATCTTCTTGCCCACCAGATCGGCCGCGTTGGTCGGACGCGACTGGCCGTTGCGGTAGATGATCTGCGGGGTAACTTCTAGATAAGGGTGGGAGAAACGCACTTGCGTCTGGCGCTGCTCGCTGCTGACCAGGCCGGCGGCTGCGAGAACCGGGCCATTGGGTTTGCCCAGTTGGCCGAACAGGTCGTCGAGATTGTCGGCGGTCTCGATCTCAAGCTTCACGCCCAGGTCATCGGCAAAGCGCTTGACCAGTTCGTATTCGAAACCGGTTTCGCCGTTGCGGTCCTGGAAATAGGTCGCCGGACTGTTCCGGGTGACCACCCGCAATACGCCATCCTCCTTGATTCGCTCGAGCGTGCTGGGTTTATCAACACAGGCGCTGAGCATCAGGAAGAGTCCGGTGGCGATGAGCCATTTGGCGCATCGCGGGCGCAAAGCAGTTGGGGAGAACATCTGCGCAGTATACGCAAACGGCCCACGGCGCCATATCTCGACAGCGCGGGTCTTGTCTGCTAGCACCGGCAAAACTGTGCTGCAGCCCGCAGAAACGGGGCTTGGCGCGCGATTGTGACGGTTAAAATAACTGCGCCGAATGCCGGGTATACCCCCTCGAAAGGGGTGTAATCCGGCCAACTGACGTCCGGCAGCAGCCACCGGTAGCGTTTCGGGTGCCGTTGGCGGCGGTTTACGCTAGAATGCACGGCCTCAAAGCACACCCCCTTCCCGAGGCTGTCCCGAAGATGTTGATCCTGCGCGGCGCTCCTGCCCTTTCTGCCTTTCGCCACAGCAAACTCCTTGAGCAACTGAGCCAAAAGGTTCCAGCTGTTACAGGCCTGTACGCTGAATTTGCTCACTTCGCCGACGTTACCGGCGTGTTGACCGCCGACGAACAGCAAGTGCTGGCACGCCTTCTGAAGTACGGCCCAAGCGTTCCGGTTCAAGAGCCTAATGGCCGCTTGTTCCTGGTTCTGCCGCGGTTCGGCACCATCTCGCCCTGGTCGAGCAAGGCCAGCGATATCGCCCGCAACTGCGGCCTGGAAAAAATCCAGCGCCTGGAGCGTGGTATCGCGTTCTACGTCGCCGGCCAGTTCAGCGATGCCGAAGCCGAGCTGATCGCCAGCAGCCTGCACGACCGCATGACCCAGATCATCGTCAGCCAGCTGGAACAGGCTGCCGGCCTGTTCAGCCACGCCGAACCCAAGCCGCTCACCGCGATTGACGTGCTTGGCGGTGGCCGCGCCGCCCTCGAGAAGGCCAACACCGAACTGGGCCTGGCCCTGGCCGAAGACGAGATCGACTACCTGGTCAACGCCTTCAACGGCTTGAAGCGCAACCCGCACGACATCGAACTGATGATGTTTGCCCAGGCCAACTCCGAGCACTGCCGTCACAAGATCTTCAACGCCAGTTGGGACATCGACGGCGAAAGCCAGGAAAAAAGCCTGTTCGGCATGATCAAGAACACCTACGTGATGCACAGCGAAGGCGTTCTGTCGGCTTATAAGGACAACGCCTCGGTGATCGTCGGCTCCGTCGCCGGTCGTTTCTTCCCGGACCCTGAGACCCGCCAGTACGGCGCGGTGCAGGAGCCGGTGCACATCCTGATGAAGGTTGAGACCCACAACCACCCGACCGCGATTGCCCCGTTCCCAGGCGCAGCCACCGGTTCCGGCGGCGAAATCCGTGACGAAGGTGCGACCGGCCGTGGCGCCAAGCCAAAGGCAGGCCTGACCGGTTTCACCGTGTCCAACCTGCAGATCCCAGGTTTCGAACAGCCATGGGAAGTGCCGTACGGCAAGCCTGAACGCATCGTCACCGCGCTGGACATCATGATCGAAGGCCCGCTGGGCGGCGCTGCATTTAACAACGAATTCGGCCGTCCGGCCCTCACCGGTTACTTCCGTACCTTCGAACAATCCATCACCACCCCGCGTGGCGATGAAGTGCGTGGTTACCACAAGCCGATCATGTTGGCCGGCGGCATGGGCAACATCCGTGAAGAACACGTCAAGAAAGGCGAGATCCTGGTCGGCTCCAAGCTGATCGTGCTTGGCGGCCCGGCGATGCTGATCGGCCTGGGCGGCGGCGCGGCTTCCTCCATGGCCACCGGCACCAGCTCGGCGGACCTGGACTTCGCTTCCGTACAGCGCGAAAACCCAGAGATGGAGCGTCGCTGCCAGGAAGTCATCGACCGTTGCTGGCAGTTGGGTGACAAGAACCCGATCAGCTTCATCCACGACGTCGGCGCCGGTGGTTTGTCCAACGCCTTCCCGGAACTGGTCAACGATGGCGACCGTGGTGGCCGTTTCGAACTGCGCAACATTCCAAACGACGAGCCGGGCATGGCCCCGCACGAAATCTGGAGCAACGAATCGCAGGAACGCTATGTGCTGGCCGTTGGCGCTGAAGACTTCGCGCGCTTCCAGGCCATCTGCGAGCGCGAGCGCTGCCCGTTTGCGGTAGTCGGCGAAGCCACTGCCGAGCCACAACTGACGGTTACCGACAGCCACTTCGGCAACAGCCCGGTGGACATGCCGCTCGAAGTGCTGCTGGGCAAAGCGCCGCGCATGCACCGTTCGGCCGTGCGCGAAACCGAGCTGGGCGATGACTTCGACCCAAGCCAACTGGAACTGGCCGACAGCATCGAACGCGTGCTGCACCACCCGGCCGTGGCGAGCAAAAGCTTCCTGATCACCATCGGCGACCGCACCATCACTGGCCTGGTTGCCCGTGACCAAATGGTCGGCCCGTGGCAGGTTCCAGTGGCCGACGTTGCCGTCACCGCCACCAGCTTCGACGTCTACACCGGTGAAGCCATGGCCATGGGCGAGCGCACACCGCTGGCCCTGCTCGATGCTCCGGCGTCGGGCCGCATGGCCATTGGTGAAACTCTCACCAACATCGCTGCGTCGCGTATCGGTAAATTGTCTGACATCAAACTGTCGGCCAACTGGATGTCCGCTGCCGGTCACCCCGGTGAAGACGCACGTCTGTATGACACTGTTAAAGCAGTCGGTATGGAGCTGTGCCCTGAGCTGGGCATCACCATTCCGGTGGGCAAGGACTCCATGTCCATGGCCACTCGTTGGAACGAAGACGGCGTCGACAAGACGGTCACCTCGCCGCTGTCGCTGATCGTCACCGGTTTCGCACCGGTCACCGACATCCGCCAGACCCTGACCCCGCAACTGCGCATGGACAAAGGCACCACCGATCTGATCCTGATCGACCTGGGCCGTGGCCAGAACCGCATGGGCGCGTCCATCTTGGCGCAAACCCATGGCAAGCTCGGCAGCCAGGCACCGGACGTCGATGACGCCGAAGACCTGAAAGCCTTCTTCGCCGTGATCCAGGGCCTCAACGCCGACGGTCACCTGCTGTCCTACCACGACCGTTCTGACGGTGGTTTGCTGACCAGCGTTGTCGAGATGGCCTTCGCCGGTCACTGCGGCCTGAACATCGTGCTCGACAGCGTTGCCGAGGATGCATCCGAAATCAACGGCATCCTGTTCAACGAAGAGTTGGGTGCGGTGATCCAGGTTCGCCAGGACGCTACCCCGGACGTACTCGCCCAATTCAGCGCTGCTGGCCTGGACGACTGCGTAGCCGTGATCGGCCAACCGATCAACAACGGCGAGATCAACATCTCGTTCAACGGTGACACGGTGTTTGCCGGTCAGCGCCGCTTGCTGCAACGCCAGTGGGCTGAGACCAGCTACCAGATCCAACGCCTGCGTGACAACGCCGACTGCGCCGAGCAGGAATTCGACGTGATCCTGGAAGAAGACAATCCGGGCCTGAGCACCAAGCTCAGCTTCGACGTCAACCAGGACATCGCCGCGCCTTACATCAAGAAAGGCATCCGCCCACAGGTTGCCGTACTGCGTGAGCAGGGCGTCAACGGCCAGGTGGAAATGGCAGCCGCGTTTGACCGCGCCGGCTTCAATGCAATCGACGTGCACATGAGCGACATCCTCGCCGGTCGCGTTGACCTCAACGAGTTCAAAGGCCTGGTAGCCTGCGGCGGTTTCTCCTACGGCGACGTGCTGGGTGCCGGTGAAGGCTGGGCCAAGTCGGCCCTGTTCAACAGCCGTGCCCGCGATGCGTTCCAAGGCTTCTTCGAGCGCAACGACAGCTTCACCCTGGGTGTGTGCAACGGTTGCCAGATGATGTCCAACCTCAGCGAACTGATTCCGGGCAGCGAGTTCTGGCCGCACTTTGTGCGTAACCGTTCCGAGCAGTTCGAAGCCCGTGTCGCCATGGTGCAGGTGCAAGAGTCCAACTCGATCTTCCTGCAAGGCATGGCCGGTTCGCGCATGCCAATCGCCATCGCCCACGGTGAAGGCCATGCCGAGTTCGAAAGCGAAGAAGCGTTGCTGGAAGCCGATCTGTCCGGTTGCGTGGCCATGCGTTTCGTCGACAACCACGGCAAGGTCACCGAGAGCTACCCGGCCAACCCGAACGGCTCGCCGCGCGGGATCACCGGCCTCACCAGCCGCGACGGCCGCGTGACCATCATGATGCCGCACCCGGAGCGTGTATTCCGCGCCGTGCAGAACTCGTGGCGCCCGGAAGAGTGGAACGAAGACGGCGCGTGGATGCGCATGTTCCGTAACGCTCGCGTGTGGGTGAACTAAGACGGTGTACAAGCTCGCCTTCTTTGTGCCTGGCAGCCATGTGGAGACGGTGAAAACCGCCGTCTTCGCAGCCGGCGGCGGGCGTATCGGCAACTACGACAACTGCGCCTGGCAAGTGCTGGGCCAGGGCCAATTCCGCGCGTTGGACGGCAGCCAGCCGTTTCTCGGGCAGGTGGGCCAGGTTGAAGTGGTTGAAGAATGGAAGGTGGAACTGGTGGTGACGGATGAATTGATTGTGGCTGTTGTGGCTGCGCTCAAACTCAGTCACCCGTATGAGACACCGGCGTATGAGGTGTGGCAGTTGGCGGATTTTTGATTCGCAGGCTGCATAAACAAGAAACCTGCTGGGCCAGTTTGGTCAGCGGGTTTTTTGTTGTCTGTGAAATCCATCGCCGGCAAGCCGGCTCCTACAGAGGGAGCGCGTTCAACTGTAGGAGCCGGCTTGCCGGCGATGGCGTCCGTACAGGCGCCGCAGACCTTTCCGACAAACCTTTCAGGTTGTCCCTCGGAACTCGCCTCACTAACCTTCGCCAGTCGCTGGCAATTCAGTGACCGGGACTGCAAGCCTGAAAAATCACCAGGAGCCTATTCCATCTGGAGTTTAATGATGATCAGCGACAACTTGCTATTTGGTTCGACCTTGCCTCAAGCCGAATCCCGCCAAGCGGGTGATTCATCCGCCGACCAAATCTTCACCGTACTACCTAATCTGAACAGCGAAACCCTGCTCGCCAACGCCTCCCAAGACCTGGCATCCGTGCAGGCGCTGGCGGGCAATCTGGCTTTTGACGTCGACGGCCCGCAGCGAGATGCTGTGCTGGGAATTCATCGGATGGTGGAAGGCATCCAACTGATGGTCGATCGGGTTTTGGACCTACAGGATGTGCCGATTAGTAACTGACCACACCACTCTGTGGCGAGGGAGCTTGCTCCCGTTGGGGCGCGAAGCGCCCCCAAAACCTGCCACAGAGTTCTGTCTGAAAAAAGGGTGTTCTGAACAAGGGGCTGCTGCGCAGCCCAGCGGGAGCAAGCTCCCTCGCCACAGGGTGATCAGGCGTTGATCGGGCGAGCGACCAATCGCTCTAACGCTTCACCCAACCCCGACGCCTTGTCACCAATCAACAAGTGCCAAACACCGCTATCCAGTTGGCTAACGCCTTGGCAACCCAGCGCAGTCAGGTCAGCCTCGGACAACACCGAATCATCCCCCAACTCCACCCGCAACCGCGTCATCGCCACCGCTTCCAACTGGCGAACATTTGCCCGGCCACCCAAGGCATTCAGCCATTTCTCGGCTTCCTGCACATTCACCGCCACCGGCTTATCCACAGGCGCAACCGTCGCCGGCGCATTGGCAACAAACGAAGGCATGGCCAAGCGAATCTCATCAGCAATGCTATCGGCCATTGGCCCCACCACCACCTGCAAACTCCCGCCATTCCCCGGCCGCACCACCGCCATGGCGCCCAGCGCTTTCAACTCCGCATCCACGGCCTTGTTGCGATCAACCATGTCCAACCGCAGACGCGTGGTGCAGGCGCCGACGCTCAGCAGGTTCTCTGCGCCGCCCAAGGCCTGGATGTAGGCCGTGGCGCGCTGGTTATCCGTCATCACCTCAGCCTGCACCACCTGGATATCTTCACGCCCCGGCGTTTTCAGGTTGAAGCGGCGAATGCAGTAGTTGAACACGCTGTAATAGACCACCGCGTACGCCAAGCCAACCGGGAACACCAGCCAGCCATTGGTGGACTTGCCCCAACCCAGCACCATGTCGATAAACCCACCGGAGAAGGTAAATCCGAGGTGGATATTCAGCATATTGGTGACCGCCATCGACAGGCCGGTCAGCACGGCATGGATCAGGTACAGGAACGGCGCCAGGAACATGAAGGCGAACTCAATCGGCTCGGTCACCCCGGTCAGAAACGAGGTCAACGCCATGGAGAGGAAAATCCCGCCCATCACTTTACGGCGCTCCGGCAATGCATTGCGGTACATCGCCAAACACGCAGCCGGCAGGCCAAACAGCATCACCGGGAACATGCCGGTCATGAACTGGCCGCCTTTCGGGTCGCCTGCAAAATAACGGGTGAGGTCGCCAGTGACCACCGCGCCGGTCACAGGATCGGTAAAGGTGCCGAACACAAACCACGCCATATTGTTGAGGATGTGGTGCAGACCGGTGACGATCAGCAGGCGGTTGAACACGCCAAACACAAACGCACCCAGGCTGCCGCTTTCCATCAACAACACACCGAAGCTGTTGATGCCGTGCTGGATCGGCGGCCAGATCAAACCAAAGATCACGCCCAATCCGACCGCACTGAACCCGGTAACAATCGGCACAAACCGTCGCCCACCAAAGAACGCCAGGTACTCCGGCAGCTTGATGTCCTTGAAGCGGTTATACAGCCCGCCCGCCATCAGGCCGCTGGCGATACCGGCGAGCATGCCCATGTTGATGGTCGTGTCCATCACCTTGAGCGTGGAGACCATCACCAGGTAACCAATCGCACCGGCCAAACCTGCCGTGCCGTTGTTGTCGCGGGCAAACCCCACGGCGATGCCGATAGCGAAGATCAGCGCCAGGTTGGCGAAGATCGCCTGCCCGGCGTCGTGCATCACCGCGATGTTCAAAAGATCGGTGTCACCCAGGCGCAGCAAGAGGCCGGCGATCGGCAGGATCGCGATCGGCAGCATCAGTGCACGGCCCAGGCGTTGCAGGCCTTCGATGAAATGTTGGTACATGGCGAGTCTCCTTTTTTCTTGTTGTTGTCAGCTCAGCGGCCAGTGGTGTTGACAGGCTTGGCGAACGGCCTTGGCGCTGCTCAGGTCGAGCAGCCCTTGGCTCAATTGCCGGCATTGCGCCGCGTCCAGGTGGCGGACGCGGTCCTTGATCTCTCCAATCTGCGGCGGGCTCACCGACAGCTCGCTGACTCCCAGCCCGATCAGCACCGGCGTGGCCAACGGGTCGGAGGCGAGGGCGCCGCACACGCCGACCCAGCGCCCGTGTTTCGCAGCGCCTGCACAGGTCTGCGCGATCAGCCGCAGCAGCGCCGGGTGCAGCGCATCGACGCGCGCGGCGAGGCCGGCGTGGTCGCGGTCCATGGCCAGGGTGTATTGGGACAGGTCATTGGTGCCGATGGACAGGAAGTCCGCGTGCTTGGCCAACTGCTCGGCCATCAGCGCGGCGGCGGGCACTTCGATCATCACGCCCAGTTCGGGGCGTTGGGTCAGTTCCAGCTCTACGCACAACTCATCCAGGCGCTGGCGGATCTGCAGCAGCTCATCCACTTCACTGACCATCGGCAGCAGGATGCGGCAGCGCTCCAGTGGGGAGACCTGCAGCAGCGCACGCAGTTGCTGGTCGAGCACTTCCGGGCGCACCTGGGCCAGGCGAATGCCGCGCAGGCCCAGCACCGGATTCGCTTCGACTGGCAGCGGCAGGTAATCGAGTTGCTTGTCGCCGCCCACGTCGATGGTGCGGATGATCACCGACTTGTCGCCCATCGCATCGAGCACTGCCTGATAGGCGTGGCGTTGTTCCTGTTCATCCGGTGCAGTGCGGCGGTCGACGAAGAGAAACTCAGTGCGAAGCAGGCCGACGCCATCTGCGCCGTTTTCAAAGGCTACTTGGGCTTCAGCACTGGAGGCGACGTTGGCGGCGACTTCGATGGTCACGCCATCAGTGGTGCGCGCCGGCTGTTGGGCCTGGGCCTGTTGCTGCTGGCGACGCAGTTTCTGTGCGTCGCGAATCTGGTGGACTTCGGCGTGGCGTGCGTCGCTGGGCGCCAGTTCCAGGCGGCCGTTGGCGGCGTCCAGCACCACACGTTGGCCTTGCGGCACGTCGAGGACTTCGGCGCCCAACGCAACCACGCAGGGCAAGCCTTTGCCGCGCGCCAGGATCGCCACGTGGGAGGTGGCGCCGCCTTCGGCCATGCAAATGCCGACGGCCTGTTGCGCACTCAGTTGCAGTAAGTCAGACGGGGTCAGTTCATGGGCGCTGACAATCGACCCGGCGGGCAATTCGAAATGCCAGGCTTCACCCAGCAACGCACGCAGTACCCGTTGTTGCAAATCCCGCAGATCGTTGGCGCGTTCGGCAAACAGCGGTTTGCCTAGGGCCAGCAGTACCGCGCATTGCGCCTGGATTGCATCGCGCCAGGCGTGGGTGGCTGCGCTGCCTTGTTCAATCGAACCGGTCGCGGCTTCCAGCAGGTTAGGGTCTTCCATCAGCGCGAGGTGGGCGGCGAAGATGTCTTCTTCTTCGACGTTCTTGCGCTGGCGCGCTTGATCCAGAGTCATGCGGATTTCGCCGCGTACTTGCTCCAGGGCGGTGTCCAGGCGTTGCAGTTGTTCGTCGGCGGCGTGGTCGCCGGTGTCTGCCGGCAGCTCGATACCGGTCAGGCGGAACAACGGCCCGCAGACCAGGCCCGGTGCAGCACACACACCTTGCAACACGCCGGCCTCGGTATTTGCCCGACGAGGTGCAGCAATAACAGGCGCGTGGTGTTCTTCCTTGATGGCGGCGGACAACGCCGCGACCAAGGCCTGCAACGCGGCGTCGGCATCTTTGCCGCGACAGCTCACACGTACCTCATCCCCTTCGCCAATACCCAGTCCCATTAAGCCAATCAAGCTGTCACACGAAGCTGATTTTTCACCGAAATGCAGCTGTGCTTGGCTGCTGAAACCCTGGGCCGTCTTGCGGATCAACGCCGCCGGGCGCGCATGCAAACCGCCGCGATGGGTGATGCGCACGCTGGCGCTGACTTCAGCGTCCGAGTTATCCACAGCGGTTTGAACCGCTGCCGTCGAACGCGCCACGACCTGCAACAACGGCTCACCCACCTTGACCGATTGCCCGGCCACCGAACGCAATTCAAAGCGCTCGCCATTGGTCAGGATGATCAGGCTGACCAGGCTTTTGCACTGGCGCGCAATGCGGTCCAGGTCAAACTGCACCAACGCCTGGCCCTTGCTCACCTTCGCGCCTTCCTTCACCAGCAACGCAAAGCCTTCGCCGTTCAGTTCCACCGTATCGATGCCCACATGCATCAACACCTCGGCACCGTTCTCGGCGCGAATCGTCAGGGCGTGCCCGGTGCGCGCGACATGGATGATCACGCCGTCACAGGGTGCATGCAGGCAATCGTTCAGGGGGTCGATGGCAATACCATCGCCCATGGCGTGGCTTGCGAACACTTCGTCGGGAACGTTGCCCAGGGTCAACACGGGCCCGCTTAGCGGGGCGCTGAGGGTCAATTGATTATTGTTGTAGGACATGGGCACGGTACTCATCAGGAAAGCGCGACTCAGTGAGTGCGGGTAACTTTGCTCAGGTGACGCGGCTGGTCCGGGTCCATGCCCCGGGCCTCTGCCAAACCTGCCGCCATCACGTAGAAACTCTGGATCGCCAGGATCGGGTCCAGGGTCGGGTGTTCGGCGCGGCTCAGGGTCAGGTCGCGCTCGACGATATCGTCCGGCGCAGCCAGCAATACGCGGGCGCCGCGTTGGCGCATGTCGGCGGCCAGGCTCAGCAGGCCGGCCTGCTCGGCGCCGCGTGGGGCGAACACCAGCAAGGGGTAGTTGTCGCCAATCAGGGCCATCGGGCCGTGGCGCACTTCGGCACTGCTGAAGGCTTCGGCCTGGATCGCCGAGGTTTCCTTGAGCTTGAGTGCAGCTTCCTGGGCGATGGCGAAACCGGCGCCGCGACCGATGACCATCAATTGCTGGCAGTCGCGCAGGGCGTCGATGGCAACCGTCCAATCTTGCTGGGCGGCGGCACGCAGGTCATCGGGCAGAGCGCGGCAGGCTTGCAGCAACTCGGTTTCCTGATTCCAGTGGCCGATCAACTGCGCGCTGGCGCTGAGGGTGGCGATAAAACTTTTGGTCGCGGCCACGCTGTGTTCCGGCCCGGCGCACAGCGGCACATGGAATTCGCAGGCGGCTTCCAAGGGCGAGTCTTCGGCGTTGACCAGCGAAATACTCAGGGCCCCGCGCTTGCGCAACAAGCGCAGGCTGTTGACTAGGTCCGGGCTTTGGCCCGACTGGGAAAACCCAAACGCGACTTGGCCGCTGACTTTCATCGGCGCCTGCAACAAGGTCACCACTGACATCGGCAACGACGCCACCGGAATGCCGACGTGCTGCATGGTCAGGTAGGCGAAATAGCTGGCGGCATGGTCCGAGCTGCCACGGGCGATGGTCATCGCCACTTGCGGCGGCTGGCGACGCAAGCGACCAGCGATTTCTTCCAGCGCCGGGTCCAGGCGTTGCAGTTGGGCGGCGACGGCGTCGCAGGAGGCCAGGGCCTCTTCAAGCATTTTTGAAGTCAATGGTTTCTCCTTCGACCATTACGTCGGTGAGTGTCAGGGAGCGGTCCAGGCGCACGCAGTCGGCAAAGCTGCCGGGTTGCAGGCGGCCGCGTTCTTCCAGGCCCAGGTAGTCCGCAGGAAATTGCGACAGGCGTTGTGAGGCTTCGCTGATGGGCAGTCCGATCTTCACCAGGTTGCGCAGCGCCTGGTCCATGGTCAGCGTGCTGCCGGCCAGGGTGCCGTCGGCCAGGCGCACGCCACCCAGGCATTTGGTCACGGTGTGGCTGCCCAGCTTGTATTCACCGTCGGGCATGCCGGCGGCGGCGGTGGAATCGGTGACGCAGTACAGGCACGGGATCGAGCGCAACGCCACGCGCATGGCGCCGGGGTGCACGTGGAGCAGATCCGGGATCAATTCGGCGTATTGGGCGTGGGCCAACGCGGCGCCGACGATGCCCGGTTCGCGGTGATGCAACGGGCTCATCGCGTTGTACAAATGGGTAAAGCTGGTGGCGCCAGCGGCGAGGGCGGCGACGCCTTCTTCGTAGCTGCCCAGGGTGTGGCCGATCTGCATGCGCACGCCGCGTTCGCTGAGGGCGCGGATGAGGGCATCGTGGCCGGCGATTTCCGGGGCGATGGTGATCACGCGGATCGGCGCCAGGCGCAGGTAGGCTTCCACTTCGGCCATCAACGCGGTGTGGGCGAAGTTGGGCTGGGCGCCGAGTTTTCCGGGATTGATGTAGGGCCCTTCCAGATGCACACCGAGTACACGGGCGCTGCCGGTAGGACGTTGCTCGCAGAAGGTGCCGAGCTGGCCGAGTACACGGGAGATTTCCTCCACCGGAGCGGTCATGGTGGTGGCCAGCAACGAGGTGGTACCAAAGCGCACATGGGTGCGGGTGATGGTCTCGAAGGCATCGCGGCCTTCCATGATGTCCGCGCCGCCACCGCCGTGCACGTGCAGGTCGATAAAGCCCGGCAGCAGGTAGGGCAGATCGTTTTCAGCCGGGTCGCACGGTGTGCCTTCGATGGCGACGACCTTGCCGTGCGCGTGCACCAGGCGGCCGTGAATCCAGCCGCTGGGCGTGAGGATGTTGTCTTCGGACATGGGCAGTTCTCTAAATTCGCAGTTCAGCGGAATAGTCGTGGCGACGCAGTTCTGCGACGAAGTCGTAGTAGTCGTTGCGGCAATAGGTGTCGGTGATTTCGATCGGCGTGTTGTCGGCGGTGTAGCCGACCCGGGTCATCAGCAACATGGCGGTGCCGGGTGCGATGCCGACCAACTTGGCGAACTCGTCCGAGGCGTTGATCGCCTGGATATGCTGCAGGGCGCGCACCACCGGTTTGCCGATGCCTTCCAGGTATTCGTACAACGAGTGGCCGATGGCTTGTGGCTGTGGCAGCACCGAGGCGGGCATGGTGGTCATTTCAATCGCCATCACCGTGTCATCCGCCTTACGCAAGCGCTTGAGGCGCGCCACTTTGTCGGCGGGCGACAGGCCCAGGCGGATCATCTCTTCGTGGGTCGGCTGAGTCAGCTCACGCTCCAGCCATTGGGAGCTGGGCACAAAACCCTTGAGCCGCAGCATCTCGCTGAACCCCGACAAGCGCGACAGCGGCTGTTCCAGGCGTGGCGAAATATATGTGCCGGAACCTTGGTTGCGGCGGATCAGCCCTTGGGCAAACAACACTTCCAACGCTTTGCGTGCGGTGACGCGCGAAATGCTCAATTGCTCGCTGAGTACGCGTTCTGACGGCAGTGCCTGCTCGGACGTCCACTGGCCGGCGTGGATCGCCGCTTCCAGTTTGCGCGCCAATTGCAGGTACAGCGGCGTGGATTGTTTGTCGTCGGGGCGCAGGGCCAGGATGGGATTCATCGTTCAGGTTTCCGATGCGGTTATTGGAGTGTTGTCGCCCGGTATGGGTCGGAAATTAATACCACTTAAATACCATGTCAATGCAGCCAAGACGGTGCAAGCATTGGTTTCTGGGCCCTGGAAAGGGGCCTGGTATCAAGTGGTATTAGATAGGTCTTTATCACGTGCAGAACTGCGCAGCCGCGGGGGTGAACTGGTATTCACCGGCGGACGCGGGGCAGGGCAGGAATTTTTTTCGAATTATTTTACGAACGGTACGGGATTACGGACGAATCTCGATGAGGGTGCCGTCTTTGACCAGGTTCCACACTTCGCGCATGTCCACGTTGCGCATGCCGATGCAGCCGTCGGTCCAGTCCAGGGTGTGGAACCACTGTTCCGGGTAATCCTCGGTGTCGGGGGTGCCGTGGATCATGATCATGCTGCCGGGCTTCACGCCTTCGCGGCGAGCGCGGGCGGCGTCGCTGATGTTCGGGTAGGAGATGTGCATGGCCAGGTTGAAGCGGTCGCTGGTCTTGCGCCAGTCGATCCAGTACAGGCCCTCTGGCGTGCGGCGGTCGCCCTCGATCAGCTTGTGGCCCTTGGGGTTCTTGCCCAGGGAAATGCGGTAGGTCTTGAACGGTTTGCCGTCGTTGATCAACTGCAACTGATGGGCGGACTTGAGCACCAGGACTTTTTCCACAGGCTTGCCGCCCATGGTTTGCACCGTGGAGGCTGGCGACAGCGTGGTGAACGACAGGCAGAGCAGGGCAAGCACCCAACGCATCAAAGACGGTATCCCTCGTGTCATGGCGTGGGCTTGCCCATGGGTGGCACGGCCTCGCTGCGCACCGGGAACGACTGTTGCCTGCGGTCAGCGAAAAAGTATTCCAAAGTACGCCCGACCGTGCGGAAAGCCAGCTCGGACCAAGGGATGTCGGCTTCGTCGAACAGCTGCACTTCCAGGCTCTCGGGGCCGGCGGCGAAGTCCAGGTCGAGCAGGTCGGCGCGGTAGAAAATATGCACCTGATTGATGTGCGGCACGTCGATCAGCGTATAGATATTCAAGTTGTGCACGCGGGCGCAGGCTTCTTCCAGGGTTTCGCGCATCGCGGCCTGTTCCACGGTCTCGCCGTTTTCCATGAAGCCAGCGGGCAGGGTCCAGTAGCCCAGGCGCGGTTCGATGGCACGGCGGCACAGCAGCACTTTATCGCCCCACACGGGCACGGTGCCGGCGACGATATTGGGGTTCTGGTAGTGGATGGTCGAGCAGTGATCACACACAAAGCGCAGGCGGCCGTCGCCTTCGGGGATGCGCTGGGTAACCGGTTTACCGCACTGGCTGCAGAAATTCATGCTGGGGTTCCTGGAAAGTGCGTCTATCTTGGCGTGACGGGCAGGGCGCTGCAACAAGTTGTCGTTTAGCGACACGGCGCGGGTTTTGGGGTTGGGCACCCGCGAGCTTTGGTGCATGATGCAAGGTAGCCAACAGACCGAGATGACTCATGCTGGACGAGCTACTTCGCCGGGTAAGCAATCACACCCCCCATACGCTTGAGACCGACGGGCGTTTCCCCGAGGCCGCGGTGCTGGTGCCGATTACCCGTAGTGACGAACCTGAGCTGATCCTGACCCTGCGCGCCAGTGGCCTGTCGACCCATGGTGGCGAAGTGGCCTTTCCCGGCGGGCGCCGTGACCCCGAAGACCCGGACCTGATCTTCACCGCGCTGCGCGAGGCTGAAGAGGAGATTGGCCTGCCGCCCGGCCTGGTGGAAGTCATCGGCCCGCTCAGCCCGTTGATCTCCCTGCATGGCATTCGGGTTACGCCGTATGTCGGCGTCATCCCCGATTACGTCGAATACCTGGCCAACGATGCCGAAATTGCTGCCGTCTTCAGTGTGCCTTTGGACTTCTTCCGACAGGACCCGCGCGAACATACCCACAGGATCGATTACCAGGGCCGTAGTTGGTACGTGCCCAGCTATCGATTCGGCGAATACAAGATCTGGGGGCTGACGGCGATCATGATCGTCGAGTTGATCAATCTGCTCTATGACGACGCCCAGATCAGCCTGCACCAACCACCCAAGAGTTTCATCAATATCTAAGCCATCGCTTGAATGGCAACGCCGTGAGGAAACACCATGAAATACCGCCTGGGCGACGCCCGCGTCGAGACGCATCCACATAGCTGGGTGGCGCCGAATGCCACGCTGGTGGGCAAGGTCAAGCTGGAGGAGGGCGCCAATGTCTGGTTCAACGCGGTGTTGCGTGGCGACAACGAACTGATCCTGATCGGCAAGAACAGCAACGTGCAGGACGGTAGCGTGATGCACACCGACATGGGCTACCCGCTGACCCTCGGCACCGGCGTGACCATTGGCCACAACGCGATGTTGCATGGTTGCACGGTGGATGATTACAGCCTGATCGGCATCAACGCGGTGATCCTCAATGGCGCCAAGATTGGCAAGCATTGCATCATCGGCGCCAATTCGCTGATCGGCGAAGGCAAGGAAATTCCCGATGGTTCGCTGGTGATGGGCTCGCCGGGCAAGGTGGTGCGTGAATTGACCGACGCGCAGAAACGCATGCTCGAAGCCAGCGCCGCGCACTATGTGCACAACTCGCAGCGTTATGCGCGTGACCTGGTCGAGCAGGAAGAATGAACCCGACTGAACGCCCCGTCGCCTCGCCGTGCGTGAGCATTTGTGCGCTGGACGATGACGATATTTGCACCGGCTGCCAGCGGACCGTGGATGAGATTACGCGTTGGAGCCGCATGGACAATGCTGAGCGTAGGGTGGTGTTGGGGTTGTGCCATGAGCGGGCGAAGGCGAGTGGGTTGGTGTGGATGATGCCCGGAAAAAGCAGCGTCTGACTGTAGGCTTTCTGTGACAAGTGTTTTTTTGTGGCGAGCGGGCTTGCCCCGCGTTGGGTGGCGTAGCCGCCCCAATAAGCCCACCGCAGTGTGCCAGATATGTCCCGGTGGCAGGTTGTAGGGCTGCTGCGCAGCCCAGCGCGGGGCAAGCCCGCTCGCCACAAAGGTTGCGGTGCATTACCCTGTGCGGCATTGCCCACAGGTCCATCACCCATGCTCTTCCTGATCGCCTATATCAGCAGCGTCGTGCTGATCAACTTCGCCTTCTCCACCGCCCCGCACCTGGACGTCATCTGGTCCGCCTGGGGCGGCCTGGTCTTTATCCTGCGCGACATGGTGCAAACCCGCTTCGGCCACGGCGCGATCATCGCCATGCTGGCCGCGCTGGTGCTGTCGTACGTCACGTCCGACCCGGCCATTGCCCTGGCCAGTGCCACGGCGTTTGCGGTGTCCGAGTGCATCGACTGGCTGGTGTTCAGCATCACCAAGCGCCCGTTGCACGACCGCCTGTGGATCAGTTCGGCGCTGAGCATTCCCCTCGATACCTTTATCTTCTTTGGCCTGATCGGCGCGTTGACGCCTGCGGTAGCGGGCACTGCGCTGGTGTCGAAATTCGCCGGGGTCACGGTGGTGTGGCTGATCATGGCCTGGCGCATCCGCAAGCGCGCCGTCGCCAACTGAGGCCAATTGCTGCAGTTCATGTAAAATGCCCGCCTTTCTCCCAATGATCCGCTCCCCTGAGGACCTGAGATGACCCGAATCGGAACTCCATTGTCGCCAACCGCGACCCGCGTTTTGCTGTGTGGCTGCGGTGAGCTGGGCAAGGAAGTGGTAATCGAACTGCAACGCCTGGGCGTTGAAGTGATTGCCGTGGATCGCTACGCCAATGCGCCGGCCATGCAGGTGGCGCACCGTAGCCATGTGATTAACATGCTCGACGGCGCCGCGCTGCGTGCGGTGATCGAGGCCGAGAAACCGCACTTCATCGTGCCGGAAATCGAAGCCATCGCCACCGCCACCCTGGTAGAACTGGAAGCCGAAGGCTTCACCGTGATCCCGACCGCGCGCGCCACTTCGCTGACCATGAACCGTGAAGGCATCCGCCGCCTGGCCGCTGAAGAGCTGGACCTGCCGACCTCGCCGTACCACTTCGCCGATACGTTCGAAGACTACAGCAAGGCCGTGCAAGACCTGGGCTTTCCGTGCGTGGTCAAGCCGGTGATGAGTTCGTCGGGCAAGGGCCAGAGCCTCTTGCGCAGCGCTGATGACGTGCAGAAAGCCTGGGACTACGCCCAAGAAGGCGGCCGTGCCGGTAAAGGCCGCGTGATCATCGAAGGCTTTATCGATTTCGACTACGAAATCACCCTGCTGACCGTGCGTCACATCGGCGGCACCACGTTCTGTGCACCGGTTGGCCACCGTCAGGAGAAGGGCGACTACCAGGAATCCTGGCAGCCGCAGGCCATGAGCCCGATTGCCCTGGCCGAATCCGAGCGCGTCGCCAAAGCGGTGACCGAGGCCCTGGGCGGTCGTGGTCTGTTTGGTGTGGAGTTGTTCATCAAGGGTGATCAGGTGTGGTTCAGCGAAGTATCGCCGCGTCCGCATGACACTGGTTTGGTAACCCTGATTTCTCAGGACCTGTCGCAGTTTGCGCTGCACGCGCGCGCCATCCTGGGCCTGCCGATTCCGTTGATCCGTCAATTCGGGCCTTCGGCTTCGGCGGTGATCTTGGTGGAAGGGCAGTCGACCCAGACCGCGTTCGCCAACCTCGGCGCTGCGCTGAGCGAGCCGGACACTGCGTTGCGTCTGTTTGGTAAGCCGGAAGTGAATGGCCAGCGTCGGATGGGTGTGGCGTTGGCGCGGGATGAGTCGATTGAAGCGGCTCGGGCTAAAGCGACCCGTGCTTCGAAGGCTGTTGTAGTAGAGCTGTAAGGCAGGCCCTGTAGGAGCGAGCTTGCTCGCGAAGGCATTTCAGGCGCATTGCGGCGTCGGATGTACCTTTTTCGCGAGCAAGCTCGCTCCTACAGGTGATTCGGTCTATCAGACGACCTTGTTCAAGTCATTATCCCGCGTCTCTTTCAGGCACAGCACAGCAATCAAGCTGAGCAACGCCGCTGCCGACACATACCCACCGACATAACTCAGCCCCCCCATCGCCACCAGCTTGGTCGCGAAGAACGGTGCGGCCGACGCGCCCACAATCCCGCCCAGGTTATACGCCGCCGAAGCACCGGTATAACGCACACGGGTCGGGAACAGTTCCGGCAACATGGCGCCCATCGGCGCGAAGGTCACGCCCATCAGGAACAGCTCCAGCGCCAGGAACAGCGCCACGGCCCAAGTAGAACCGTGGGTCAGCAGCGGCTCCATGGTGAAGCCCGACAGGATCGCCAGGATCGCGCCGACAATCAGCACCGGCTTGCGCCCGTAGCGGTCGCTGGCCAAGGCCGCCAATGGCGTCGCCAGTCCCATGAACAGCACCGCAAAGCACAGCAGGCCGAGGAAGGTCTCGCGGCTGTAACCCAAGGTTGAAACGCCGTAACTCAGGGAGAATGCGGTGGTGATGTAGAACAGCGCATAACACACCACCATCGACGCAGCGCCCAGCAACACCGGCAGCCAATGTTGGCTGAACAGTTCCACCAGCGGCACCTTGACCGGCGCTTCCTTGGCGACGGCGTTGGCGAACACTGGCGTCTCATGCAGCTTCAGCCGTGCATACAGGCCAACCATCACCAGCGCAGCGCTGAGGATGAACGGGATGCGCCAGCCCCAGCTGCGGAATTGTTCGTCGTTCAGGCTCATGGCCAGGATCAGGAACAAGCCGTTGGCGGCCAGGAAGCCGATCGAAGGGCCCAGCTGCGGGAACATGCCGAACCAGGCGCGTTTGCCCTTGGGCGCATTCTCGGTCGCCAGCAACGCCGCGCCGCCCCATTCACCGCCCAAGCCCAGGCCCTGGCCGAAGCGCAGCACACACAACAGGATCGGCGCCCAGGCCCCGATGCTGTCATAGCCAGGTAGCAAACCAATCAGCGTGGTACATACGCCCATCAGCAGCAGTGACGCCACCAGTGTGGATTTACGCCCGATGCGGTCACCGAAGTGGCCGAACAGCGCCGAACCCAGCGGGCGGGCGATAAAGGCGATACCGAAGGTCAGGAACGACGCCAGCATCTGTGCGGTGCCGGAGGTCTGCGGGAAGAACACCGGGCCGATCACCAGCGCAGCGGCCGTGGCGTAGATATAGAAGTCGTAGAACTCGATGGCGGTGCCGACGATGCTCGCCGTGGCGACCCGTGCGGTCGAGTTGGTCGGGGCGGCGGCGGGCGCGGCCTCGTTATACGTGGTGCTCATGGTGGTGTCCCTGATGGTCATTGCGCGTTTGGACGCGGATTATTATTGGTCGAACACCCATGGATCAGGGTTGTGCGCGGGAAGGCTCGGGATGGGAGCGAACACCGGTCAGACACGATAAAGCGGTGCCTGGACACGCTGGGTGCGGGTAGCACGCGGTCGGGCGCGGCTCTGGTAAGCCGCCCCGATTATAGGAAGGGGTTTGCGGATCCAACAAGGGGGTTAAACGGCGACCGGCATCCGGCTGGTGTGCCAGATCAGCACCTTGCTCACGCGGTTGTCCTCGGTCTCGAGGATTTCCAGGCGATAGCGCCCGATTTTCAGGCACACCGCGCAATCGGGAATGGTCTCCAGCGCTTCGGTGACCAGGCCATTGAGGGTCTTGGGGCCGTCGCTGGGCAGGTGCCAGTTCAGGCTTTTGTTCAGCTCGCGGATAGAGGCGGCGCCATCGATGATGTAGCGGCCATCCGGCTGGGGCTCGATGTGCGGGTTGTCGGCGCTCTGTTCGCTTTCGAATTCGCCGACGATTTCTTCGAGGATATCTTCCAGGGTCACGATACCCAGAACTTCGCCGTATTCATCCACCACCATGCCCAGGCGCCGCTGCTGCTTGTGGAAGTTCAGCAGTTGCAGTTGCAGGGGCGTGCTTTCCGGGACGAAGTAGGGTTCGTGGCAGGCGGCGAGCAAGGCCTCTTTGGTCAGGCTGGCGTCGTGCAGCAGGTGTTGGATCTGCCGGGTATTGAGCACCGCCTGGACCTGGTTGATGTCACTGTGGAACACCGGCAGGCGCGTGCGCTGGGAGGTGCGCAGTTGCTCGATGATTTCTTCGATCGAGTCATCCAGGTTGATACCGTCCACTTCGCTGCGCGGTACCAGGATGTCGTTGACGGTGATGTTGTCCAGGGCGTGGATGCCCGGCATACCGGGGGTGCGGCCTTCGTCGGATTCGGCTTCCGGCTCGTCGTCATGATCGGGCAGCGGCTCGTCGCTCTTTTTCACGATGCCGGATTTACGTGCGAACGGGCGCAGCAGCAACAGGCTGATGCCATTGAGCAGCCAGGCCAGCGGGTAAAGAATTTTCAACGGCACGCCCAACAGCGTATTGCCAAAGCCCAGCACGGCCTGCGGATGGCGGACGGCGAGGGCGCGGGGTAGGTAGTCGGCCAGAATCAGCAGGGTCGCGCAGGAAATCATCCAGCCCAGCCAAGGCCCATTCTGCGCCCAGGCGTAGATAGCCAGCAGCGTGCAGAGGATCACCACGGCGGCGCGACACAGGCTGTTGCACAAGATCAGGCTGTTACGCGGGAAGCTCAGGCGGGCGGCGGCCTTGTCACCCTGGCGTGTGCCGGGGCGCAGGGCCAGCAGGTGTTGTTGCGCTGCTTCGATGGCGGTGAACAGTGCGGCCCATAAGACCAGCAGGGCGATTACCGCGAGCATCGGCTCCAGGGGCAAGTTGTCCATGATGGCTGCCCGTCAGATATGCAGGATGTATTCGCGGACCAGCTTGCTGCCGAAATAGGCCAGCATCAGCAGGCAGAAACCGGCCAGGGTCCAGCGGATCGCCTTGTGCCCGCGCCAGCCGAGGCGGTTGCGGCCCCACAGCAACACGCTGAACACCACCCAGGCCAGGCACGCCAGCAGGGTTTTGTGCACCAAGTGCTGGGCGAACAGGTTTTCGACGAACAGCCAGCCGGAGATCAGCGAAAGCGACAGCAGCGTCCAACCGGCCCACAGGAAGCCGAACAGCAGGCTTTCCATGGTTTGCAGCGGCGGGAAGTTCTTGATCAGCCCCGAGGGGTGCTTGTGCTTGAGCTGGTGGTCTTGCAACAGCAGGAGCAGGGCCTGGAACACCGCGATGGTGAACATGCCATAGGCCAGGATCGACAGCAGGATATGCGCCAGGATGCCAGGTTCTTCATCAATCACCTGCACCGTGCCGGTCGGGGCGAATTGCGCCATTAGCACCGTCAGCATGCCCAGCGGGAATAGCAGCACCAGCAGGTTCTCGACGGGAATCCGGTAGCAGGCCAGCAGGGTCAATGCGATGACGGCGGCTGCGATCAGGCTGGCGGCACTGAAAAAATCCAGGCCCAGGCCTACGGGGGTCATCAAATGGGTAAACAGGCTGGCAGCATGGGCCAGCAGGGCGAGCACACCCAAGCCGACGAGCAGGCGTTTGTCCGCCTTGGCGCCTTGGGCCAGACGAGTGCCCTGGTAGAGAGTCGCAGCGGCATACAAAATGGCGGCGGCGAGGCTGGGTAGCAAACTGGGTGACAAAGGGAGCATAAATCCTGTTAGGCAAGCCCGAAAGGCGCTGAGTTTGGCATACCCCCGCGTAACACGAAAGACTCTCAAGCCAGACAGCGGGTGTGCATGGCGGCAGTCTTCGCTATAATCCGCGACCTGCCCACGCCGCAGGCTCGCCGAGCGCTGTTTTTAATAGCGATTTACCACAGCCTGGGCCGCCATTACCTCGGTCTATGAATAGGGCCTGAAAGGATCGCGCATGTTTGAAAATCTGACTGACCGTCTCTCGCAGACGCTGCGCCATGTCACCGGCAAGGCCAAGCTGACCGAGGACAATATTAAAGACACCCTGCGCGAAGTGCGCATGGCGTTGCTGGAAGCCGACGTCGCCTTGCCGGTGGTGAAGGACTTCGTCAACTCGGTCAAAGAGCGCGCGGTAGGCACCGAAGTGTCCCGCAGCCTGACACCGGGCCAGGCGTTCGTGAAGATCGTCCAGGCTGAGCTCGAAAGCCTGATGGGCGCGGCCAACGAAGATTTGAACCTCAGCGCCGTGCCACCGGCCGTGGTGCTGATGGCCGGTCTGCAGGGTGCGGGTAAGACCACCACCGCTGGCAAGCTGGCGCGCTTCCTTAAAGAGCGCAAGAAGAAGTCCGTGATGGTGGTGTCGGCTGACGTCTACCGTCCGGCCGCTATCAAGCAGCTGGAAATGCTCGCGGGCGAAGTGGGCGTGACCTTCTTCCCGTCCGACCTGAGCCAGAAGCCGGTCGACATCGCCAACGCGGCTATTAAAGAAGCCAAGCTCAAATTCATCGACGTGGTCATCGTCGATACCGCCGGTCGCCTGCACATCGACGAAGAGATGATGGGCGAGATCAAGGCGCTGCATGCCGCGATCAACCCGGTCGAGACGCTGTTCGTGGTCGACGCCATGACCGGTCAGGATGCGGCCAACACCGCCAAGGCCTTTGGTGATGCACTGCCACTGACCGGCGTGATCCTGACCAAGGTCGACGGTGACGCCCGTGGCGGTGCCGCGCTGTCGGTACGTGCCATCACCGGCAAGCCGATCAAGTTCATCGGTATGGGCGAGAAGAGCGAAGCGCTCGAACCCTTCCATCCTGAGCGTATCGCCTCGCGCATCCTCGGCATGGGCGACGTGCTCAGCCTGATCGAACAGGCCGAAGCCACCCTCGACAAGGACAAGGCCGATAAACTGGCCAAGAAACTGAAGAAGGGCAAGGGCTTCGACCTCGAAGATTTCCGCGACCAACTGCAACAGATGAAGAACATGGGCGGCCTCGGCGGCCTGATGGACAAGCTGCCGAACATCGGCGGTGTGAACCTGGCGCAGATGGGCAATGCCCAGGGTGCGGCAGAGAAGCAGTTCAAGCAGATGGAAGCCATCATCAATTCCATGACCCCGGCCGAGCGCCGCGACCCTGAGCTGATCAGCGGTTCGCGCAAACGTCGGATCGCCATGGGTTCCGGCACCCAGGTGCAGGACATCGGTCGCTTGATCAAGCAGCACAAGCAGATGCAGAAGATGATGAAGAAATTCTCCGCCAAAGGCGGAATGGCCAAGATGATGCGCGGCATGGGCGGTATGTTGCCCGGCGGCGGTATGCCCAAAATGTAAAGAATTCGAGCAAAAGCCCGCTTTTGCTCCGACCCACAAGGACGTGGGATCTCCAGCAAACCCGCCGTTGGCGGGCGCTGACTCGCCGTTTTAACCGACGGCTCTATAGCAGATCTGAGTGGCACGCTGATAGGCGCCAGAAAAAGACATTTGCAAAAGTCCGGATATTCCTTAGAATATGCGGCCTTTCGGGCACCTATGCCCGCTGTGCATTTAGATTTGCAGCACCGACTACAGGAACGATGTTCACATGCTAACAATCCGTCTTGCCCTTGGCGGCTCCAAAAAGCGCCCGTTTTACCACTTGACCGTAACCGACAGCCGCAACCCGCGTGACGGTTCGCACAAGGAACAGGTTGGTTTCTTCAACCCTGTTGCTCGTGGTCAAGAAGTTCGTCTGTCCGTGAACCAAGAGCGCGTAGCCTACTGGCTGAGCGTGGGTGCACAGCCATCCGAGCGCGTTGCAAAACTGTTGAAGGACTCGGCTAAGGCCGCAGCCTGAGCAATATGAACGCGACGCCAGCTGTTGCTGATGATTTGATCGTTATCGGCAAGATTTACTCTGTTCATGGCGTTCGCGGCGAAGTGAAGGTGTATTCCTTTACTGATCCGACTGAAAACCTGTTGCAGTACAAGACCTGGACGCTCAAGCGCGAAGGTAGTGTGAAGCAGG
Source organism: Pseudomonas sp. FH1 (assembly GCF_000510895.2). Taxonomy (NCBI): domain Bacteria; kingdom Pseudomonadati; phylum Pseudomonadota; class Gammaproteobacteria; order Pseudomonadales; family Pseudomonadaceae; genus Pseudomonas; species Pseudomonas sp. FH1. The sequence goes on along the minus strand of NZ_AOHM01000036.1, from coordinate 115,912 downwards.
TTGAGCTGGTCAGTGGACGCGGGAGCGATAAGTTCCTGGTCGCAAAGCTCAAGGGTCTTGATGACCGTGAAGAAGCTCGTCTTCTGGCCGGTTATGAGATCTGCGTGCCGCGAGACCTGTTCCCTGAATTGACCGACGGCGAGTACTACTGGTACCAGCTGGAAGGTCTGAAGGTTATTGATCAACTCGGGCAATTGTTCGGGAAAATCGATCATCTTCTGGAAACCGGCGCCAATGATGTAATGGTGGTCAAGCCTTGCGCTGGCAGCCTGGATGATCGCGAACGCCTGTTGCCCTATACGGCGCAATGCGTGTTGGCCGTCGACCTGGTCGCGGGCGAGATGAAGGTGGAATGGGACGCGGACTTCTAAGCGTGGCTAATTTGCGCATTGAAGTGATCAGTTTGTTTCCCGAGATGTTTTCCGCCATCAGCGAGTACGGCATCACCAGTCGGGCGGTGAAACAGGGGCTGTTGCAGCTCACCTGTTGGAACCCGCGAGACTACACGACGGATCGACATCACACTGTAGACGATCGCCCATTTGGCGGTGGTCCGGGCATGGTGATGAAGATCAAGCCCCTGGAAGACGCGTTGGTTCAGGCCAAGGCTGCCGCCGGGGAGAAGGCGAAGGTAATTTACCTGTCCCCTCAAGGCCGTCAGCTGAAACAGGCTGGGGTCCGCGAACTGGCGAATGAGGAAGCACTGATCCTGATTGCCGGTCGCTATGAAGGCATTGACGAGCGGTTTATTGAAGCTCATGTCGATGAAGAGTGGTCGATTGGGGACTATGTCCTGTCTGGCGGCGAGCTGCCGGCGATGGTCCTGATAGATGCGGTTACACGACTGCTGCCTGGAGCTTTAGGGCATGCGGACTCCGCGGAGGAAGATTCCTTCACGGATGGTTTGCTGGATTGCCCGCACTACACCCGACCGGAGGTGTATGCGGATCAGCGTGTTCCCGACGTATTGCTAAGTGGCAATCACGCACACATCCGGCGTTGGCGTTTACAGCAGTCCCTTGGTCGGACCTATGAACGACGCGCCGATCTTCTGGAAAGCCGCTCGCTTTCTGGAGAAGAGAAGAAGCTGCTCGAGGAATACATCCTCGCGCGGGACGATAGTTAACAACGTATCGATGGTAGGTCCATTGACTTACCTTAGGAGCACAGCATGACTAACAAAATCATCCTTGCACTCGAAGCAGAGCAGATGACCAAAGAGATCCCTACCTTTGCCCCGGGCGACACCATTGTCGTTCAGGTGAAAGTGAAGGAAGGCGACCGTTCGCGTCTGCAAGCGTTCGAAGGCGTGGTAATTGCCAAGCGTAACCGTGGTGTGAACAGTGCTTTCACTGTTCGTAAAATCTCCAACGGTGTTGGCGTAGAGCGTACTTTCCAGACCTACAGCCCGCAAATCGACAGCATGGCCGTCAAGCGTCGCGGTGACGTACGTAAAGCCAAGCTGTACTACCTGCGTGACCTGTCCGGTAAAGCAGCTCGCATCAAGGAAAAACTGGCTTAAGTCCAGCTTCCCGATGCAGAAAAAAGCAGCCTACGGGCTGCTTTTTTGTGCCTGAAATTTGTCTATCTGCCGGTATTTGTCCATGACCACCCGCCTCGAAGAAATCCAGCGCCGCACCGACCTGTCCGTGACCCACGTGACCAAGGCCGTGTTCCCGCCGACCACCAACCACCACAACACTTTGTTCGGTGGCACCGCCCTGGCCTGGATGGATGAAGTGTCGTTCATCACGGCCACCCGTTTCTGTCGCCTGCCGCTGGTGACAGTCTCCACCGACCGCATCGACTTCAACCACGCGATCCCGGCCGGCTCCATCGTTGAGCTGATCGGCCGCGTGATCAAGGTCGGCAACACCAGCCTCAAGGTTGAAGTGGAAGTGTTCGTCGAGAGCATGAGCGCCGATGGTCGCGAGAAGGCGATCCAGGGCGTGTTCAGCTTTGTCGCGATTGACGCCGACAAACGCCCTGTACCGGTATTGCCTGGGTTTGCCGACTGATCAGCCGGTTGTGTGGTTCTCGGGTTGGATCACGGCTAGCAAGGTCCAGCCGGCTACGGGCTTCACACTGCTGTCCGGGGTGACCACATGCACCCACCCGCTGACATCTCGGGCAAACAGCAGCGTGGCGCGTTCCCCATGGAGCGTTTGGTATTGCTCCCAGCCGAAGCCCTCTGTGAGATGCGTGCTATACAGCTCGGCGCCTTGGCCCAATAGGCTGGCGAGCTTGGTGTAACTCAAGGGTTGACTGCCCAGCAACTGGCCACGGTGTTCATGGCTGGCTCGGTGTTTATCGGTGCGGCGGCTCTCCTGGCTGCTGCTCAGGGTGAACAGGCGGTGGCCGAAGTCGTGACGAAAACGCATCGCGGCCAGGGTATTCAGTTCGCCGGACGGGGAGAGCGCCAGTAAATGCCCAAGCCCAACCAGGTCCAGGTGCGATTCGGCATGCTGGGAGGCCGGGTTGCCGAAATAGGTGGGAAGCCCTTCCATCCGACTGGCGCGGATATTCTCCCAGCTTGAGTCCGTCAGCAGCACGCGGCTGCCGAGTTGCTGCAATGCCTTGCCCAGCATGCGTGCCGGGCCGTTCGCGCCGACGATCAGGAAGCCACTGGGGGCGGGCTCAGCAACTTTCAGCAGGCGGGCCAAGGGTCGTGCGGTCGCACTTTGCAGCACCACGGTGCCGATGATCACCGCAAAGGTCAGTGGCACCAACAGCAGCGCACCGGCGTGCCCGGCTTCATCCAGGCGAATCGCAAAGATTGCCGACACCGCAGCCGCCACAATCCCGCGCGGGGCGATCCATGCCAGCAGTGCGCGCTCCCGCCAATTCAGTTTCGAGCCGACGGTCGACAGCGCGACATTCAAAGGGCGGGCGATGAATTGAATGATCAGCAACAGGATCAGTACGAACGGTCCCAGCGCAATCAAGGCGTTCAGATCCAGGCGTGCCGCCAGCAGGATAAACAGGCCGGAAATCAGCAACACGCTGAGGTTCTCCTTGAAGTGCAGAATGTGCCGCACATCCACGCCCTTCATGTTGGCCATCCACATGCCCATCAGGGTCACCGCCAGCAAGCCGGATTCATGCATGACTTCGTTAGAGGCGATAAATACCCCCAGCACCCCGGCCAGCGTCGCCAGGTTATGCAGGTATTCCGGCAACCACTGCCGCCGCATGATCTGCCCTAATACCCAGCCGCCAGCTACCCCGAACAGGCTACCGCAGACGATCACCCCGCCGAAGGTCAGCAGGCTATGGCTCAAGCCATCGCCGGAAGCACGGCTGATGATGAAGCTGTACACCACGACGGCCAGCAGGGCGCCGATAGGGTCAATGACAATGCCTTCCCAGCGCAGGATGTTGGCGATGGAGGCCTTGGGACGCACCACGCGCAGCATGGGAACGATGACGGTCGGGCCTGTGACCAAGGTCAGCGTGCCGAACAGCAGTGCGAGCATCCAGTCGAAACCCAGCAGCCAGTGGGTCGCCAAGGTGATCACCGCCCAGGTCGACAGCGCGCCAAGCGTGACCAGGCGATGCACCACGCTGCCGATTTCCTTCCATTCCGACAGGTGCAGGGTCAGGCTGCCTTCAAACAGAATCAGCGCCACCGCCAGCGACACCAGTGGCATCAGCAGAGGGCCGAACATTTCCTGCGGGTCGAGCCAGCCCAGTACCGGTCCTGCCAGAATCCCGCTCAGTAACAGGAACAGAATGGCCGGCAGTTTCAGGCGCCAGGCCAGCCATTGGCAGCCGAGTGCCGCCACGCCAATGCCGCCAAAGGCCAGCAAAATCTGTTGTTCGTTCATTAAAGCTTCCTGTTCCTTGAAGTAGCGGGCTATGAAAGACTAGTGACCCTAATCACAGTTCACTAATTAATTGCCGCAAAGCCCCGTGCCGCGTCGCTTGAGTGCCCATGCCTGCCATTGATCACCTGCTTATCGACCGTTTTCTCGACGCACTCTGGCTGGAAAAAGGCCTGTCGGACAATACGCGCCAGGCCTATCGCAGTGACCTGGCCCTGTTCAACGGTTGGCTGCAGGAGAAAAACCTCGAGCTGATCAATGCTGGGCGCGAGCTGATTCTCGACCACCTGGCCTGGCGCCTTGAGCAAAACTACAAGCCACGTTCCACGGCGAGATTTCTCTCCGGAGTGCGTGGCTTTTATCGCTATCTGTTGCGTGAAAAGTTGATAACGGTGGATCCGACTCTACAAGTCGACATGCCACAATTAGGTAGGCCTCTTCCTAAGTCTCTGTCAGAAACTGACGTGGAGGCCTTACTGGCCGCCCCCGACCTCAGCGAAGCCATCGGCCAGCGCGACCGCGCCATGCTGGAGGTTCTATACGCCTGTGGCCTGCGGGTGACCGAGTTGATCAGCCTGACCCTGGAGCAAGTCAACCTGCGCCAGGGCGTGCTGCGGGTGATGGGCAAGGGCAGCAAGGAAAGGCTGGTGCCCATGGGCGAGGAGGCGATTGTGTGGGTCGAGCGCTATATGCGTGATGCGCGCAGTGAGCTGCTGGGCGGACGGCCCAGCGACGTATTGTTTCCCAGCCTGCGCGGCGAGCAGATGACCCGGCAAACGTTTTGGCATCGCATCAAGCACCAGGCGAAGGTTGCCGGGATTGGCAAGACCCTGTCGCCGCACACCTTGCGCCATGCCTTCGCCACGCATTTGCTCAACCACGGTGCGGATTTGCGCGTGGTGCAGATGCTGCTCGGCCACAGCGACTTATCCACAACCCAGATCTACACCCATGTCGCGCGCGCACGTTTGCAGGATATGCACGCCAAGCATCACCCACGCGGCTGAAAACCGCCAATTTATCCCGCCACGGGCTGCCCTGCGGCCCAACTGTGGTAGGCTTTGCCGGTTAGCAAAGGGGACGGCCCATGCCCGAGTTTTCACATCGGCGCTACTGCTCCCGTCCCTGCATCTGCCTTCAGGAGTTCCCATGCGCTTGACCCAGATTATTGCCGCCGCAGCCATTGCGTTGGTTTCCACCTTTGCCTTCGCCGATGACGCTGCCGAGCAGACCATCCGCAAGAGCCTGGCCAACCTGCAACTCGATACCCCGATCGAAAGCATCAGCGCCAGCCCTATGGCCGGCCTGTATGAAGTCAAGCTCAAGGGCAGCCGCGTGCTGTACGCCAGTGCCGACGGCCAGTACATCGTCCAGGGCTACCTGTTCCAGCTGAAGGACGGCAAGCCGGTCAACCTCACCGAGAAAGCCGAGCGCCTGGGCGTGTCCAAGCTGATCAACGGCATCCCGGTAGCGGAAACCGTGGTTTACCCGGCCATCGGCGAGACCAAGACCCACATCACCGTGTTCACCGACACCACCTGCCCGTACTGCCACAAGCTGCACGCCGAAGTGCCGGCGTTGAACAAGCTGGGTGTGGAAGTACGCTACGTCGCCTTCCCGCGCCAGGGCCTGGGTTCGCCGGGTGACGAGCAGCTGCAAGCGGTGTGGTGCTCGGCCGACAAGAAAGCCGCCATGGACAAGATGGTCGATGGCAAGGAAATCAAGGCGGCCAAATGTGCCAACCCGGTTTCCAAGCAGTTCGCCCTGGGGCAGTCCATCGGCGTGAACGGTACACCGGCCATCGTTTTGGCTGACGGCCAAGTGATTCCGGGCTACCAGCCGGCACCACAAGTTGCCAAACTGGCGCTCAGTGCCAAATAAATCAGTATCGTCGAAACGTCGACGATCAAGGCTCGCTGACACGTCGGCGGGTCGTTAATTGCAAGCCGCAGTCGTGCGGCTGTTTTCCACGGCCGACCTAGCGTCGGCCGTTTCATGGGGAGTTCTTCAGTGAAACCGGTCAAAGTAGGCATCTGTGGGTTGGGGACCGTCGGTGGCGGCACCTTTAACGTACTTCAGCGTAACGCTGAGGAAATTTCCCGCCGTGCAGGTCGCGGGATTGAAGTGGCGCAAATTGCCACGCGTTCGCCAAAGCCTCAGTTCGAAACGACCGGTATTGCGATTACCAACGATGTCTTCGCCGTTGCCACCAACCCTGAAATCGATATCGTCATCGAGCTGGTCGGCGGCTACACCGTGGCCCGTGAGCTGGTGCTCAAGGCCATCGAGAACGGCAAGCACGTGGTCACTGCCAACAAGGCGCTGATCGCCGTGCACGGCAACGAGATCTTCGCCAAGGCGCGTGAGAAGGGTGTGATTGTCGCGTTCGAAGCCGCCGTGGCCGGTGGCATCCCGGTAATCAAGGCGATCCGTGAAGGCCTGTCCGCCAACCGCATCAACTGGGTGGCCGGCATCATCAACGGCACCGGTAACTTCATCCTTACCGAAATGCGCGAGAAGGGCCGTACCTTCGAAGACGTGCTGGCCGAAGCCCAAGCCCTGGGTTACGCCGAAGCCGACCCGACCTTCGACGTAGAAGGCATCGATGCGGCGCACAAGCTGACCATCCTGGCCTCCATTGCCTTTGGTATTCCGCTGCAGTTCGACAAGGCCTACACCGAAGGCATCACCAAGCTGACCACTGCCGACGTGAACTATGCCGAAGCCTTGGGCTATCGCATCAAGCACCTGGGTGTGGCGCGTAGCACACCGGCCGGTATCGAGTTGCGTGTGCACCCGACGCTGATCCCGGCCGACCGCCTGATCGCCAACGTCAATGGCGTGATGAACGCCGTGATGGTCAACGGTGATGCGGCGGGTTCGACCCTGTTCTACGGCGCCGGCGCCGGCATGGAGCCGACCGCCTCGTCGGTGATCGCCGACCTGGTGGACGTGGTCCGCGCCATGACCAGCGACCCGGAAAACCGCGTGCCGCACCTGGCCTTCCAGCCGGACTCGCTGTCGGCGCACCCGATCCTGCCGATCGAAGCCTGCGAAAGTGCCTACTACCTGCGCATCCAGGCCCAGGACCATCCAGGCGTGTTGGCCCAGGTTGCGAGCATCCTGTCGGAGCGTGGTATCAACATCGAGTCGATCATGCAGAAGGAAGTCGAGGAGCAAAACGGCCAGGTGCCGATGATCCTGCTGACTCACCGCGTGCTCGAACAGCACATCAATGATGCCATCCAGGCACTGGAAGCTCTCCAGGGCGTGGTTGGGCCGGTCGTCCGGATTCGCGTCGAACATTTGAATTAATTCAGCTGCAAGCGCCAAGCTGCAAGCTGCAAGTGAAAGCAGAACCGCTTCGACTTGCAGCTTGAAGCTTGAAGCTTGAAGCCCAAACCGAAGGTTTGCCCCTATGCGTTATATCAGCACCCGCGGCCAGGCACCGGCCCTGAATTTCGAAGACGTTTTGCTGGCAGGCCTTGCCACTGACGGCGGCCTGTACGTGCCGGAAAACCTGCCACGCTTCACCCAGGAAGAAATCGCTTCCTGGGCCGGCCTGCCGTACCACGAGCTGGCGTTCCGCGTGATGCGCCCGTTCGTCACCGGCAGCATTCCGGATGCGGATTTCAAGAAGATTCTGGAAGAGACCTATGGCGTGTTTTCCCACAACGCCATCGCACCGCTGCGCCAACTGAACGGTAACGAATGGGTACTGGAACTGTTCCACGGCCCAACCCTGGCGTTCAAGGATTTCGCCCTGCAACTGCTGGGTCGCCTGCTCGATTACGTGCTGGAGAAGCGCGGCGAGCGCGTGGTGATCATCGGCGCCACCTCCGGTGACACCGGTTCGGCCGCCATCGAAGGGTGCAAGCACTGCGAAAACGTGGACATCTTCATCCTGCACCCGCACAAGCGCGTATCGGAAGTGCAGCGTCGCCAGATGACCACCATCTTTGGTGAGAACATCCACAACATCGCCATCGAAGGCAACTTCGATGACTGCCAGGAAATGGTCAAGAACAGCTTCGCTGACCAGAGCTTCCTGAAGGGCACGCGCCTCGTAGCGGTGAACTCGATCAACTGGGCGCGGATCATGGCCCAGATCGTCTACTACTTCCACGCGTCCCTGCAGTTGGGCGGCCCGGCGCGTTCGGTATCGTTCTCGGTGCCGACCGGCAACTTCGGCGACATCTTCGCCGGTTACCTGGCGCGCAACATGGGCCTGCCGATCAACCAGTTGATCGTCGCCACCAACCGCAACGACATCCTGCACCGCTTCATGAGCGGCAACCAGTACGTCAAGGAAACCCTGCACGCCACGCTGTCGCCGTCCATGGACATCATGGTCTCGTCGAACTTCGAGCGCCTGCTGTTCGACATGCACGGTCGCAACGGCGCAGCCATTGCTGGCTTGATGGACACCTTCAAAAGCGGTGGCGGTTTCAGCGTTGACGAAGAGCGCTGGACCGAAACCCGCAAGCTGTTCGATTCCCTGGCCGTTGACGATGCACAGACCTGCGAAACCATCGCTGAAGTCTACGCCCAGACCGGTGAGTTGCTCGACCCGCACACTGCCATCGGTGTGAAGGCCGCCCGCGAATGCCGTCGCAGCCTGGACATCCCGATGGTGATCCTGGGCACTGCCCATCCGGTCAAATTCCCGGAAGCGGTGGAGAAGGCGGGTGTGGGCAAGGCGCTGGAATTGCCAGTGCACCTGACCGATTTGTTTGAGCGTGAAGAGCGTTGCACTGTGCTGGCCAATGACTTGAAGGCTGTGCAGGCGTTTGTGAGCCAGCATGGCAACCGGGGCAAGCCGTTGTAAGGCGCACCGCGCAGACAAAAACGCCGCTTTCCCTTCCTTGGGTCAGCGGCGTTTTTTTGTATCTGGCAGGCCCAGTTGGCTCAAACCACTAATGTGATTATTTTTTGTACGATGGCTAATACCGTGCCGAATACCGTGAACATGGCCATGACCACAGCCAACGGGTACCAGAAGTTCTCACGGGTTATCTTGTGAGCTTCGGCATTGAGTTTGCGTTGCTCGGCATAGATGCGTGAAATATCAGCGTGAATCTTCTCTAGCGCAGCCTGTTCTCTGTTGTGTTCCAACATTGTCTTCATCCTTCGCAATAAGGGCCTTTTGACATGCGCTTTTATCTGCGTAGCAGCATTACCAGCGCTCACCGAGTATAGGATTCACTTCGGGTCTCAGCCCTCGGCCAACCCCAAAACAGCCGCCCATTGCGTAAGCAGTTATGTGCCGCCGTTTTTTCCCTGTCATGTTGCAAGCGCATGCTGGAATCCGTCACCCCCTGACGGCCCCATAAAGACGATAAAGCGAACTTTCCTACGTCACAAACAGTCACTTAGGATAGATGCAGCTCCCGTTGAAACGATTGTTCCCGAACTATTGAGTGGTGATCGAGATGGAAAGTATCAGCCTATTGCTCGAAGAAGCACTGAGCCCTTATCAGGTTACGCTGACCACCTCTGGTGTGCAGGACGAGTGCCTGGTAACCGTGAAGAATCCTGCTGGCGCCATCGTGGTCGAACGTGAAGTCGACCGCGCCCAATTGATGGACAAGCGCGTGCTGGTGGATGTGGTGGACTGTCTGCTACGCGACATTAAAATCGCTGAGGGGCGCCTGGAGCCCTCGGTCATCGCGGCCTTGCGCAACGCAGCCCAGACCCGCAGCGCCACCGCCGCATGAAGAATTGTTTAACTGTGGAAACTTCCTACAACGTGGCCGGTCAGATTTCGTAACAGCAAGAGCAAACATTGTGCTCCGGTGTTTGTGCCTTGTTGTACTGGTCTTTGTAGGCCACGTTTAACCCCGAAGTGTCTCCCCACGCTTCGGGGTTTCTTTTTGCCCGCGATTTGTCACGGCTCCTTCGAATCCTGGAAAAAGCTTGGGTTATCGCGCAGATACTGTTCGCGCATGACCGGGTCCAGCCATGAGGCGTAGGACTGCTGTATCTGCTCTTGTGGGATCTCGTGCAATACCTGGTTGATCCGCTCAATGGCCTGGCGTCCCTGAGGCGTGTCCGAACAGCCGATGTGCGTGTGTTGGTAAGGTGCCGAGCCTTGGATGGGGTAAAAGATCAGGTCGTCCGAGGCGATGCCCTGTTGCATCGCGTGATAGCGGATTTCCGGCCAATAACCCAACACCGCCTCAAGCCTGCCCAGGCGCTGCATCTGCAACAGGCTACCCAGAGCGTCGTTACCGTAATGCAGTGCGAGCTTGTGCGCATCGGCGTGCTTGAGCCGTTCATCGATGACAGGCCCGTAGCTGCGCTCTGCGATGGCACCCACCCGGGTTTTGTGGGCATCAAGGAACGCCTGCAGGTCAAACTGGCCTTGCGTGATGTAGGGCGCCATGGCTTCTTGCTGGTTACGCCGCACCGTGACGCCATTGCTGGCGACCACAAATGCCTGGCTGGAAAAGACGACGTATCTGGCCCGCTCGGCCGTCCACAGCAATGAGGGGTCACAGGTGAACGTGGGCTCACGCAGCATTTGCATGCCCCGCGCGCGATTGACGTGCAGCACCTGGTGCCGATATTCCGGCAGGCGTTGGATGAGTATCGGCAGCAACTGATCCAGCGCGCCCTGGCCTTTGCTTGGGCCTTCGAAAATGGTCAGTGGTGGCAAGTCGCGCAATAACCAGATCAGCGTGTCTTCGGCGCTGGCGGTCGGGCCCCAGGCGAGCATGACGCTGAGGAAAAGCTGGGCAAGCCTGCGGACCATCAGATCGCGCCTGCCTCACGTAAACGCGCAATCGCGGCAGCGTCGTAACCCAGCCCGCCCAGCACCACACTGTTATGTTCACCCAACTGCGGCCCAACCCACTCGCAGCTGCCCGGCGTGTCCGACAGCTTGGGCACGATGCCGGGCATCTTGAAGTCCTTGCCGCCAGGCAACTTGGCCTTGAGGAACATCTCCCTGGCCAGGAATTGCGGGTCGCCGAGCATGTCCTCGGCGCTGTAGATGCGGCTGGCGGGTACTTCGGCCTTATTCAGGATCTCTACCACCTGATCCAGCGGTAGCGAATTCACCCAGCGATCAATCACGCCGTACAGTTCATCACGGCGGCTATCGCGCCCGTCATTGCTGGCAAGTACAGGATCGTTGGCCAAATCCTCACGGCCAATAGCGGACATGAAGCGCTTGAAAATCGCATCGCCGTTGGCGCCAATCTGCACATGCTTGCCATCGGCGCTGGTGTGGATCGAGGAGGGCGTGATACCGGGCATGATGTTGCCGGTGCGTTCACGGATGAAGCCAAACACGTCGAACTCCGGGATCATGCTTTCCATCATGGCGAAGATGGCTTCGTACAGCGCCACATCCACCACCTGGCCCAGGCCGCCGTTGACTTCGCGATGACGCAGCGCCATCAGCGCACCAATCACCGCCCACAGCGCGGCGATCGAGTCACCGATGGAAATGCCGGTGCGGACCGGCGGGCGGTCTTCAAAGCCGGTGATGTAGCGCAAGCCGCCCATGGATTCGCCCACGGCACCAAACCCTGGCTGGTCTTTCATCGGCCCGGTCTGGCCAAAGCCGGAGAGGCGCACCATCACCAGCTTGGGGTTGAGGGCGTGCAGGGTTTCCCAGCTCAGGCCGAGTTTCTCCAGCACGCCGGGGCGGAAATTCTCGATCAGGATGTCGGCGTCGGCCAGCAACTGCTTGAGGATGGCCAGGCCGTCCGGGTGCTTGAGGTTCAGCGTCAGCGACTGCTTGTTGCGCGCCTGCACGAACCACCACAGCGACGTGCCCTCGTACAGCTTGCGCCATTTGCGCAGGGGGTCGCCGCCGTCGGGCGATTCGACCTTGATCACCTCAGCGCCGAATTCCGCGCAGATACGTGAGGCAAATGGGCCGGCGATCAGGGTGCCGAGTTCGATGACTTTCAGTCCGGCAAGCGGTTTGGCGTTGAACGGCATGAGGATCCTTGTCTGCGCAAGAGCGGTAATGTGATGCCTTTTAACATAGGCGGGCAGGCCAGGGATAAGGATGATGCAGCGCACGATTCGTTGAATGACCCCGCCATCGGTTAGACTGGCCGCCTTTCCCTGTCTCTAGAAGCCCGTTCATGGCCCAGCCGTCCACGACCTACAAATTCGAACTCAACCTCACCGACCTTGATCGCTCGGTGTACGAGAGTGTCAAACAGACCATCGCCCGCCATCCGTCGGAAACGGAAGAGCGCATGACTGTGCGCCTGCTGGCCTACGCCCTCTGGTACAACGAGCGACTGTCGTTCGGGCGCGGACTGTCAGATGTAGACGAGCCAGCCCTGTGGGAAAAAAGCCTGGATGATCGGGTTCTGCACTGGATCGAAGTCGGCCAGCCCGATGCCGACCGCCTCACCTGGTGCTCGCGTCGCACCGAGCGCACCAGCCTGCTGGCCTACGGCAGCTTGCGCGTGTGGGAAGGCAAGGTCGTGCCGGTAGCGAATAACCTGAAAAACGTACACATCGCCGCCGTGCCTCAGGAAGTCCTCGAGACCCTGGCCAAGGACATGCCCCGCGTCATCAAGTGGGACGTGATGATCAGCGAAGGCACGATGTTCGTCACCGACGACCGTGGCCAGCATGAAGTGCAGTTGCAGTGGTTGGTCGGCGAACGCGGTTGAAGAGTGGCAGCGTCAAGCGGCAAGCAATTAGCTGCAAGCTTGAAGCTTGAAGCTTGAAACCAACAATTCCTTTAATAGAGAACTCCCCAGCTTCCCATGCGTATCGATCCTCGCCCGTTACCCGCCGTCCTGCCGTTTCTCGGTGAATTGCCACCGCTGTTGACCCGTCTCTACGCCGCGCGCGGGGTGCAGTCCGAGGCTGAGCTGGATAAAAGCCTGGCGCGGTTGATTCCCTACCAGCAGCTCAAGGGGATCGACGCGGCGGTGGACTTGCTGGTGACCGCGCTGGAGCAGCGCCAGCGCATCCTTATCGTGGGTGACTTTGACGCCGATGGCGCCACGGCCAGCACCGTGGGCACCCTGGGCCTGCGTTTGCTCGGTGCGGCCCATGTCGACTACCTGGTGCCCAATCGTTTCGAGTACGGCTATGGCCTGACCCCGGAAATCGTTGCAGTCGCCCTGCAGCGTGAGCCGCAATTGCTGATCACTGTGGACAACGGCATTTCCAGCGTCGAAGGCGTGGCGGCGGCGAAAGCGGCGGGGTTGCAGGTGCTGGTGACGGACCACCACTTGCCCGGCGATGAGTTGCCAGCGGCGGATGCCATCGTCAACCCGAACCAGCCTGGCTGCGAATTCCCGAGCAAAGCACTGGCCGGTGTCGGCGTGATCTTTTATGTGCTGATGGCCCTGCGCGCGCGCCTGCGCAGCTTGGGCTGGTACGAGAATAAGCCTCAGCCCAACATTGGTGAATTGCTCGACCTGGTTGCCCTGGGCAGCGTCGCCGACGTGGTGCCCCTGGACGCCAACAACCGCATCCTGGTGCATCAAGGCCTTGAGCGTATCCGCGCCGGTCGTGCGCGGCCGGGGATCAAGGCGATCCTGGAAGTGGCCAAGCGCGATGCCACGCGTATCACCTCCACCGATCTGGGATTTATCCTCGGGCCACGCCTGAACGCTGCCGGTCGCCTGGATGACATGAGCCTGGGCATCGAATGCCTGCTCACCACCGACGTTGCCGCCGCGCGGGAAATGGCTGCGCAACTGGACGGCATGAACCAGGACCGCAAATCCATCGAGCAAGGCATGCAGCGCGAGGCCCTGGCCCAGCTCAAGGACTTGCCGGTGGAGTCGATGCCTTACGGCTTGTGCCTGTTCGACCCGGAATGGCACCAAGGCGTGATCGGGATTCTCGCGTCGCGTATGAAAGAACGTTACTTCCGCCCGACCATCGCCTTCGCCGACGCCGGTGATGGCTTGCTCAAGGGCTCAGGGCGCTCTGTGCAGGGGTTTCATATCCGTGATGCGCTGGCGGTGGTTGCGAGCCAGCATCCTAACCTGATCGCCAAGTACGGCGGCCACGCCATGGCGGCAGGGCTGACGTTGCCCGAAGAAAATTTCCCGCTGTTTGCCGAAGCGTTCGATGCTGAAGTGCGTCGCCAATTGCGTGAAGAAGACCTGACCGGTCGGCTGCTGTCGGACGGCACCCTGGCGGTGGAAGAATTTCACCTGGAACTGGCCCGCGCGTTGCGACATGCCGGGCCGTGGGGGCAGCACTTTCCCGAGCCGGTCTTTCACGGTGTATTCCAGTTGGTGGAGCAGCGTGTGGTGGGTGAGCGGCACCTGAAGGTGTTGCTCAAGACTGAATGCGGGTCAGTGAAACTCGATGGCATTGCCTTTGGGGTGGACCGTGAGGTCTGGCCGAACCCGACCGTGCGTTTGGTGGAATTGGCGTACAAGCTGGATGTGAACGAGTTTCGTGGGAATGAGACTGTGCAGCTGATGATTGCCCACATCGAACCTCGCTAAATCTCAGCGGTTTTTTTGTGGTGAGCGGGCTTGTTGTGGTGAGCGGGCTTGCCCCGCGTTGGGTGGCGAAGCCGCCCTGATAAAAACGCCGCATTCTGTCAGGCAGAATGCGGCGTTTGGTTTTAGGGCCGCTGCGCAGCCCAGCACGGGGCAAGCCCGCTAACTACATTGGGGGAGGCTATTCGGCTTTGGCCTGGTGTTTGACGATGATATCCACCAACCGCTTGGCCAGCGCCGGGTAGTTCTCATCGAAGTGATGCCCGCCTGGCAACTTCAGCGCTTCACCCACGGCCGTCTTATCCGTGCAACCGCTCTCGTCGACCTCTTCCGCACCGTAGATGCACACCACTTTCTCAGGTGGCAGCTTGGCCATTTCTGGACCAGTGGCGGCTTCTTTACCGGCGTTGCCCAACCAGCCTTCCACTTCAATCTCGAAGCTGCCCGTGCGCGCAAACGCCAGAAGGATGATTGCGTCCACACGCTGCTGCTCGTTTTCCGGCATACGGTTGTAGATGGCCGGCAACACATCGGCGCCGAACGAATAACCGGTCAATACGAAGCGCTTGGTGCCCCATTTCTGACGGTAGTGCTGCATCAGTTCGGTGAGGTCCTTGGCGCTTTGTTCCGGGGTCTTGTGCTGCCAGTAGTAGCGCAGGGTGTCGATACCCACCACCGGGTAGCCGATCTTGGCCATTTCACCGGCCACGTCACGGTCCAGGTCACGCCAGCCGCCATCACCGGAGAGGAACAGGGTGACGGTATCTTTCGCTTGGCCGGCCGGGACTTCAACCACCGGAATCGCCAGGCCGCCGTTGTCCGAACCCACCAGTTGCTTGCGCAACTCGTTATTCAGCACTTGCGGGTAGTGAATGTCATAGTCGCTGATGCTGGTGGTGGCACGCGGAGTGTCGCGTACGAAACTGGCAGCATCATCCTCAGGGTTGTCGTTCCAGGCCACCAGCCAATTGCCGTGGGCGGCCGTTTTCGGCAGCGGGTCCTTGCAACCTTCCTGGGTCATGGCGAAACCGACGGAGATGGCGTTGGCCTTGTCGTCGTTCTGAGCGGCCAGCCAGCGCCATGCCAGGCTTGCACCAGGGCCGATACCGCTGACCAGCGTCGCGGGGCCCTTGAGCTGACCCAGGGCGCTTTGCAGCGCTTGTTCCTGCAGCTTGCAGTCGTCCTTGGGCAGGATCACCTGGACAATCTGCGCCTTGCCGCCTTGGCTCAAGGCAATCAGTTGGCTGTCGGTCAGCACATCGGCAGCCATCACGGCCACGGCCACGCGGGCTTTCGGCGTGCCGTACGGGGTGACGCGGGTCATCACCGAGCCATCGGCCTGGGGCAATTGCTCCAGGGTCGGCTGCGGGGCAGGGCGGTTCCAGTACCAATAGCCGCCACCCAGGACCAGGGTGAGCAGCACTACAAAGGCTAATACATACCGCCAGGAGCGTCGAATCATCAGCGTTTCACCAATCCAGTCAAGCCGCCCGCGATCAGGGCGGCGGTATCGGCCAGTGCCACCAGCGGATCAAGTCCTGCGGGCACGGCCATGTAACGGGGTTCCCAGTCAGGCTGGAACTTGTCTTTGAAGCGGCGCAAACCTTGGAAGTTATACAGTTGCTCGCCACGACGGAACACCATCGAACCCAAGCGTTGGGTCAACGGGGCGCCGCGTCGCGGTTGCAGGCCCGACAACGGCACCATGCCGAGGCTGAAGCGGGCGTAGCCGTGACTCTTATAGTGTTGAATCAGGCCGACCATCATGAACTCCATGGTCAGCTTGGGCGCATCCGGGTGGGCGCGCATCAGGTCGAGACTGGCCAGGTCGTGGTTGTAGGTCTCGAGCAGGTTGGCGAAGGCCACCGGGCGCCCTTCGAAGCGAATGATCGCAATACGAAAGTGCTTGAGGTAGTCGTCGCTGAAACGTCCCAGGGAAAAGCCTTTTTCCCGCACGTTTTTGCCGGTCAGCCAGGCATCGGAGATCACCTTGAGCTCGTCCATCGGCGCGGTGCCCGGCTCGCAGATCTCCAGGGACAGGCCGTCTCGCGAGCCACGGTTCCAGGTGTAGCGCAGGTCCTTCATCTCTTTGCCCTTGGCTTCCAGGTCAAAGCGTTTCAGGTCGACACGGGCTTCTTCGCCCAGCTTGATGGCGGTGAGGCCGATGTCCATGTAGTACGGCAGGTTCTCGGCGCGGACCTGGTAGAACACCGGGCGCGCGTGGTGGATGTCGCACAGGTCACGGAACTGCCAGATCATCTCGGCCCGCGGCTGGGTCGGGCCGATCGGGTCGTACAACGCTACCAGGCTACGGCCGCGACGGGCATACATCAGGAACGCTTCATCATTGGGGTGGAACAGCAGCGCCTTGTCACCGGTAAGCGCCAGGCCACCGTCGGGCTGGGACGAGGCCATCAGGATCTTACTGGCGCGCTCTAGTTCGTCGGGTGTCGGCAGGTGGATCACCGGGCGGGCGGTGCGCAGCAGCCAGGTCAGCGACACAACCACCAGCACCACAGCGGCACCCAACAGCGAACGCAGGCCGCGTGGGGCGTTGGCGTCGAGGGTGAACTGCCACCACAGCTGATGGCTGTAAGGCACGTCTTGATAGGCGAATAGCAACAGCCAGATCGAAGCGCCCAGCACGCAGACACTGGCCACCAGGTACAGCGGCGAGAAGGGCAGTTCGGTCAGGCGGCTGGCGCGATAAAACGAGCGTCGGAAGATCGCCAGCAGGATCGCGGTCATGGTCATCAGGCTGGCTTCTTCCCAGTCGAAACCCTTGAGCAGCGAGAGCAGGGCGCCGACTAACAGCAGCACCATGGTCAGCATCCAGGCGGCCGATAAGCGTCGGCGCAGGCCCTGGGCCAGCAACAGGCACAGCACGCCGATCAGGCTGGCGCCAAAGTGCGAGGCGTCAATCAGGCGGTGGGGAATCAGGAAGCCGATGTTTTCCAGGCGTGAGTCGATTTCGGGCGTGGCGCCAGAGAACAGCAGGACCACGCCGGACAAAAAAACCAGTACGGCCAGCACTGGCGCGGCCAGCCCAGAGGCAACCCGCAGGCTTTGCTGGGTCTGGAACAGTCGCTGCGCTTCGTTGACCAACAGGAACACGCAGGCAATCAACAGCGGCAGCACCACATAGATCATGCGATACAGCAGCAGGGCGGCGGCCAATGGCGCGGCACCCAGTTTGTCGGCGAAGGCCGCCAGCAGGATCGCTTCGAATACGCCCACGCCGCCCGGGACATGGCTGAGTACACCGGCAGCCAAGGCCAACAGGTAAACAAGCAGGAAAGGACCGAACGGTGGCGCTTCCGGCAGCAGCATATAAAGAACAGTGGCGGCAGCGGCCACGTCCAGCGCGGTAATGATCAGTTGCAGGAAGGTCAGGCGGCGACCCGGCAGGCGCAAGGTACGAGGACCGGCTTTTACCAACAGGTTATCCGGGTAGGGTTGTTCCGGCAGGCGACGGCGATAAATGCCGATGCACAACACTGCCGACAACAACAGCACCGCGCCAGCAATACCGCCCAGTACGGCCTGTGGCAAATGCAGGTAGGTCGATGCGGCGGGCAGGTTGCTCAATGTCGCCAATGCAGCCAGCGGCGGCAGTGCAGTGCCGAGCGCCAGGCTGGCGAACACTGTCATGTGGGCGACTTCCGAAGCCCCGATGCCATGGCGTGCATATAAACGGTAACGCACCGAACCGCCGGAGAGCATCGACAGGCCAATCGCATTGCCGATGGCAAACGCGGTAAAGCCACCCAAGGCCAGGGTTTTGGCGGGCAGGTTCACGCCCGCGTAGCGCGCACCGGAAAATTCGTAGCCCAATAGAATGACGAAACCGGCCACGGCCGCCGCAAACGCGCCGAGCAGGGCGGGCTTGGGCACTTCCAGGATCGAATCGTGGAGGGCGTAGAGGTCCAGTTCCAGCAGCAGGTGGCGGCAGGCGATCAGGGCGATGGCGAACAACAATAGAGTGACGGCCAGCCCGATGGGTTGCCGGTACTTGCTCACCAGATCCAGCCAACGCAAACGGGTGGGTGTGATCGGTTGTTCTGCTGTGACAGTGTCTTGTGGTTCAGACGAGTTGGCGCGCATCAATCACCTCGTGGATTGTGCGCGACAGGATGGAGGTATCCAGCCAAGTTACCAATCCCTATGGACAAAATAATTACAAATATTAACGCGTATCACCGGGTGCGGCGACTGCGGCCATTGGTCGTAGAGGGTAGCGCTTGAGCATTGAGCATAGCTTGCAATGAGATGGACTCTACAAACCGCGTGCGGTTTCATGAAAGATGCCATGCCATTGTTTCAGAAGAACTTTTTCACCGGATACAAAAAAGGCCACTCTTTCGAGTAGCCTTTTTTGATGTTTGGTTGCGGGAGCCGGATTTGAACCGACGACCTTCGGGTTATGAGCCCGACGAGCTACCAGACTGCTCCATCCCGCGTCTGTGGGCGGCATTCTACAGCCCAACGGCGGGGTGTCAACTGTTAATGGATATATCGGTCAAATAACTGCTCAGGCAACCTAAGTTTCAGATTGGAAAAGGTTTTTGTCGTGAGCGGGCTTGCTGTGGTGAGCGGGCTTGCCCCGCGCCAGGTTGCGAAGCAGCCTGCATAACTGACAGACACAAAAAAGGCCACTCTTTCGAGTAGCCTTTTTTGATGTTTGGTTGCGGGAGCCGGATTTGAACCGACGACCTTCGGGTTATGAGCCCGACGAGCTACCAGACTGCTCCATCCCGCGTCTGTGTGTCGGCATTCTACAGAGGAACGCGGGTGTGTCAACCCGTGAATCGAAGAAAAGCGCTTGTGGTTCAATCGGTTAGCTCTCCAAGGAGGCCTCTCGATACCCCGCCAGCCCAGTCTGGCCGAGGGTTCCAGCTCTATCAGCAAGCCAAATTCGATTGAGAAAATAAATTCATCTGGGATTTTTCCTACCGCTCAAGCGGAAGAATCAAACTACTGGTGCTATATACAGGTGTGAATGCGATACTGGCCACCCGTAGGTACACACCCCGTTTATATGACGCAGCGCAAAATCATCCACGTCGACTGTGATTGCTTCTACGCCGCCATCGAGATGCGCGATGACCCGAGCCTGGCGCAAAAACCGCTGGCGGTAGGTGGCTCGGCCGACCGACGGGGGGTGATCGCCACTTGCAACTACGAGGCGCGGGCCTATGGCGTGCGCTCGGCAATGTCGTCACGCCACGCCTTGAAGCTGTGCCCGGACCTGACCATCGTCAAGCCGCGTATGGATGCTTATAAAGAAGCGTCGAAGGAAATCCAGACGATCTTTCGCGACTACACCGACCTGATCGAGCCGTTGTCGCTGGATGAAGCCTATCTGGACGTGTCCGACAGCCCACATTTCGGCGGCAGTGCCACGCGCATCGCCCAGGATATTCGCCGGCGTGTCTCCAACCAGTTGCACATTACCGTGTCCGCCGGCGTGGCGCCGAACAAGTTCCTGGCCAAGATCGCCAGCGACTGGAAAAAGCCCAACGGACTCTTTGTGATTACTCCCGACCAGGTCGAAGACTTCGTCTCGCAGTTGCGCGTGAGCAAGTTGCACGGTGTGGGCAAGGTCACGGCGGACAAGCTGGCGCGCCTGGGGATCGAAGACTGCCTGCAGTTGCGCGAGTGGAACAAGCTGGCGCTGGTGCGCGAATTCGGCAGTTTTGGCGAGCGGCTGTGGAGCCTGGCCCGTGGGATCGATGACCGCGTGGTGCAGAACGACAGTCGCCGCCAGTCGATCAGTGTGGAAAATACCTACGACGTGGATTTACCGGACCTCTCAAGCTGCCTGGCCAAGCTCCCTGAACTGATGGAAACCCTGGCCGGACGCATGGCGCGCATCGACAGCAGTTATCGCGCGGGCAAGCCGTTCGTTAAGGTGAAGTTTCATGACTTTACCCAGACCACCTTGGAGCAGGCGGGGGCAGGGCGGGATCTGGAGAGTTATCAACAGCTGCTGACGCAGGCGTTCAATCGCGGCGGGAAGCCGGTGCGGTTGCTGGGGATTGGGGTGCGGTTGCTGGACCTGAGTGGTGGCAATGAACAGCTGGAGCTGTTCAGCCACTAATCATTTTCAGCGAGCCCCAGGATCCGCTACCAACCGCCCCGCATCCTTGGTCAGCGCTTGCAGGAATTCCTGCTGCAACTCGGGATCATTGCGGGTCAGTTCGATCAGGCTTTGTTCCAGCTCACTGGCTTCTTCTTCCAGGCCCAGCTCAGACAGGCGCTTGACGCGGTGCACCCACTGGCTGACTTCGTCGTCTTCCAGGTCGTCGTAGATCAGGCCGTGGGCTTCCAGCAACTTGTTGCGCAAGGTGCTACTGACCGCCAGCGTGGAGTCCGAATGTACGTCGTCCTGGCCATCTTCCACGCTGATCTTCAAGGTCGTGACGCGGTTCAGGTCCTGCTCGGCAAACGGGCTGTCCAACAGGTTCAGGCGCAGTACGCCGTTACGGTCAGTGGTCAGCTCATGGACCTGCTTGCCGGCGGTGACTTGCACCGGGCGTTCGCTCCAGGGCAGGCTCGAATACTCCACACGCTTGTCGCGCTGGACTTCATCGATCCCCGCCAGGTTCTGTTGCGCACGGCCGTGGGACTGCACGTTCATGAACGGGTTGAGACCGTCCACGCCGTAGGTCAGCCAGTCACGCGTCACGCTGGTCGGCAGGTTGCCAAGGGCGAAGACGTTCACCACATTGGCGCCCGCGCCGGCCACCAGGGCTACGGCACCCAACGGCATCTCATAGAGTTTGCGCCAGGGCTGGTAGGGCGTGTAGCGGTCGTAACGACGGGTGACTTCGAACTCGGTGACCTCAAAGGTCTTCTGCTCGTGAATCCGTACCCGGCGTTGCGGCAGTTCCAGCACTTTGGGTTCGCCTACATCGATCTGCAGGCTGTGGTCGAGCAACTTACGCTCGACCCGCTCCTCGTGCTCACTGCGTTGCGACATCTGGTTGGCGCAGCCGCTGACCAGCAGGGCACCGCACAAGGTGGCGCCCCCCAGGGCTCTGGTGTTTCGCTTGAACATGACTTCTCTTGATCTGGTTTTCAGCGACGAATACGCGCCTGAAGGAAAGACAGCACGTCAGCCACCGGCAACGGTTGGGCTTCGGCTTCGGTCCGGCTCTTGTATTCCAGATTGCCATCGGCCAGGCCGCGGTCACTGACTACGATCCGGTGCGGGATGCCAATCAATTCCATGTCGGCGAACTTGATGCCTGGGCTGGTTTTCTTGTCCCGGTCATCCAGCAACACTTCAAAACCGGCGGCCGTCAGATCGGCATACAGTTTGTCGGTGGCTTCGCGTACTTGCTCGGTTTCATAGCGCAGCGGTACCAGGGCGATCTGGAATGGCGCCAGGGTGTCGCTCCAGATGATGCCGTTCGCGTCGTTGTTCTGCTCGATGGCAGCGGCCACCACGCGCGAAACGCCAATGCCGTAGCAACCCATTTCCAGGATCACCGGCTTGCCGTTCTCGCCCAGCACTTTGCAGTTCATCGCCTGGCTGTACTTGTTACCCAGCTGGAAGATGTGCCCGACTTCGATGCCGCGCTTGATTTCCAGGGTGCCCTTGCCATCCGGGCTTGGGTCACCGGCCACCACGTTACGCAGGTCGGCCACGGTCGGAACCGGCAGGTCACGCTCCCAGTTCACGCCGAAGTAGTGCTTGTCGTCGATGTTCGCGCCGATGCCGAAGTCGCTCATCAGCTCGACTGAGCGGTCGATGATGATTGGCAGCGGCAGGTTCAGCGGGCCGAGGGAACCGGCGCCGGCGCCAATGGCGTCACGCAGTTCGGCGTCGGTAGCCATGACCAGCGGGCTGGCCACGCCAGGTTGCTGGGCGGCCTTGATTTCGTTGAGTTCGTGGTCGCCACGGATCACCAGCGCAATCAGCTTGCCTTCTTCTTCGGCGCGCACGATCAGGGTCTTGATGGTCTTTTCAATCGGCAGATTGAATTTTTCCACCAGGGCCGCGATGGTCTTGGTCTCTGGCGTGTCCACCAGGCGCAGCTCTTCAGCCGGTGCTGGGCGGGAGGTTTCCCGTGGCACGGCTTCGGCTTTCTCGATGTTTGCCGCGTAGTCGGAACCGTTGCTGAACACGATGTCGTCTTCGCCGGACTCGGCCAGCACGTGGAATTCGTGGGAGCCGGCGCCGCCGATGGAGCCGTTGTCCGCTTCAACCGGGCGGAACTTCAGGCCCAGGCGCGTGAACACGTTGCAATAGGCCTGGTGCATGCGGTCGTAGGTGACCTGCAGCGATGCCTGGTCGGCGTGGAACGAATACGCGTCCTTCATGATGAATTCACGGCCGCGCATCAAACCGAAGCGTGGGCGGATTTCGTCACGGAATTTGGTCTGGATCTGATACAGGTTCAGCGGCAGCTGCTTGTAGCTGCTCAGCTCGTTGCGCATCAGGTCGGTGATCACTTCTTCGTGGGTCGGGCCGGCGCAGAAATCGCGGCCATGACGATCCTTGAAGCGCAGCAACTCAGGGCCGTACTCTTCCCAGCGCCCGGATTCCTGCCACAGTTCAGCCGGTTGGGTGCTCGGCATCAACACTTCCAGAGAGCCGGCAGCGTTCATTTCTTCACGAACGATGGCTTCGACCTTGCGCATCACCTTCAAGCCCATGGGCAGCCAGGTGTACAGGCCGGAGGCCAGTTTGCGGATCATGCCGGCGCGCAGCATCAGCTGATGGCTGATCACGACCGCGTCGGAAGGCGTTTCTTTCTGTGTGGCGAGCAAATATTGACTGGTACGCATGGTAGGCCGTTGTCGGTTGCTTGGACTTGAAATGACTCTGGATTGTACGGGCGCAAACTGTCGCCGTACAGGCATCAGAATGTAGGGCTGTCTGTAGGAGCAGAGCTTGCTGTGGCGAGGGAGCTTGCTCCCGTTCGACTGCGTAGCAGTCGCCGGCTTTTTCAGGGGCGCTTCGCACCTCAGCGCAAGCAAGCTTGCTCACCACAAAAAGCCAGCCTTTAAAGGGTTATTCTTCAACAGCAGGCGGATTCAACTTCGCCCGCCGATTCTCCTGAAACCAATGCAGCGCAATCAGCACCAGCGTCGGCACACCCAGCATGCAGGTGATCAGGAAGAAGTTGTGATAGCCGAACTTCTCCACCATCACCCCCGAATACCCACCGATCAGGCGCGGCAACAGCAGCATGATCGAGCTGAGCAACGCATATTGGGTGGCGGAGAACTTCAGGTTGGTCAGGCTCGAAAGGTAGGCCACGAATGCCGAGGTCGCCAGCCCTGAGCTGAAGTTATCCAGGGAAATGGTGAAAATCAGCATCTGCAGGTCCGGGCCCATGTCGGCGAGCATCACGAACAATAGGTTGGTGCCGGCCGACGCTACGCCACCAATGAACAGGATCGGCAGGATGCCGAAACGCACGATCAGCAGGCCGCCCATGCCGGCGCCGACCAGGGTCATGATCAGGCCGAAGATCTTGCTGACCCCGGCGATCTGGTCCTTGGTAAAGCCCTGGTCGATGTAGAACACGTTTGCCATCACGCCCATTACAGTGTCGGACATGCGGTAGGTGGCGATCAGCCCCAGCAGCAGCAACGCCTGCCAGCGGTAGCGCAGGATGAAGTCATTGACCGGCGTCAGCACCGGCGCCAGGCCACGCCGACCCATGGCCGAGAGGCACAGGGAGGTCAGGGTGATATAGAGGATGGCGCGCAGGAACGCACGGTCTTCCATGAGCAAGTCCCACAGGCTCATGCCGTGGAACAGCACGCTTTCGAAATCGGTGTTGAACAGCTGGGTGAACATCGCCGGCACTGACACCAGCAACACGATCAGTACGAACACCGATGCCAACTGATGCACGAAGCTGTAACGCCCGGCCTGCAACTGGGTACGCAGTGGCACATTGGGTTCGCGCATGAACAGGGTGGTCAGCAGCGCCGGGATCATCAGTACGCCGAACAGCACATAGGTGCCGGTCCAGGCCGAGTGTTTATAGTTGAAGCCGGTAGAGCCGAAACCTTCTGCAAAAAACAGTGCACCCGCCGTGGCGAGCAAGGCGGCGATGCGATAACCGGACATGTAACTGGCGGCCAAAGCAGCCTGGCGGCTGTCGTCGGCAATTTCCAGGCGGTAGGCGTCGACCGCGATGTCTTGGGTCGCGGAGGCGAAGGCGACGATGACAGCGATAGCGATCAGCCAGGACAAGTGTTTCTGCGGGTCGCAAAAACCCATGCCGATCAATCCGAGGATCACCAGCGACTGGGCCAGCACCAGCCAGGAGCGACGGCGCCCCAGTTTGCCGAGCAACGGCAGGCGCCATTGGTCGAGCAGCGGCGACCACACCCATTTAAAGGCATACGCCAAACCGATCAGGCTCGCATAGCCGATGGTCTCGCGCGCTACACCGGCTTCACGCAACCACACTGAAAGCGTCGAGAACACCAACATGTAAGGCAGGCCGGCGGCAAAGCCGAGCAACAACAGGACTAACGTCGAGGGGCTGGCATAGGCAGCGAGCGCGGCGCGCCAGGTTTTACGGGGCATGGGCTGGAGTCTGCCTCAGGTTTGCGGAAACAAAGCGCGCACTCTAACCGCTGTGCTCTACCGGGCGCCAGCCATGGCGCTGAATATCAACGCGATTGTTCAGGATATTGACACCTTCATCGCGCAAACGCGCCCGCTGCTCGTCACCCGAAGCACTGCCCACCGGCAGACTTATCCGACCACCGGCACCCAGCACGCGGTGCCAGGGCAGCTTGGTGTCTTCGGGGAGTTGGCTGAGGGTGCGTCCCACCCAACGCGCCGCACGGCCGAGGCCCGCCAAGTGAGCCAGCTCGCCGTAGCTCACCACGCAGCCTGCGGGCACTTGGGCCAGGGTCAGGTAGAGCGCGGTGCGGCGCATTTCGGCGGGGCTTTGTGGCGTTTCGGCGGGCTGATTCAAGGTGGGCATATCCATTGATACCGACGGCACAATTGTAGGAAAGGTCTGTAAGTGTGTTGATGAGAATTGAACTCAACTTAAATCCTTGAGTCAGTCCTAGCTATCTAACACGATAATCGCCCCTTTTTGCCAACCTTGAGCTCCCGATCCGCTTATGTTGTCCAGAACCCTGCTGTGCCTCGCTGTTTTCAGCGCCTCCACGCCCTTGCTCGCCGATACCGTCTGGTTGAAGAACGGTGACCGCCTGACCGGCAAGATCAAGGTCTTCGACGGTGGCAAGCTGCTGATCCAGACCGATTACGCAGGCGCCATCCCGGTGGACTGGAAACAGGTGAAAACCCTGGAGAGTGACCAGGAGCTGCTGGTCAAGCAGGACGCCTACACCGGCGAGAAGGCCAAGTCGCTGAAAGCAGCGGATGACGGCAAGGTGGTGCTGGCCAACGGTGAAGCGCCCAAGACCGTCGATTTGGCCAGCATCCAACAGATCATCAAGCCCAAGCCGGTGATCGAAGACCTGGTGTGGAAAGGCAACGTGGACATGGCGCTGGACTATAAACGCGCCGACAAAGACACCAACGACTACGACATCGACTTCAAGACCACCGCCCGCCATGGCCAATGGCGTCACACCGGGCAGGGCGAGTACAACCGCGAGTTCCAGGATGATGTCACCACCACCGACAACTGGGCCCTGGAATACGACCTCGACCGCTTCCTGACCGAGCATTGGTTCTGGCAGGGCCGCTTGACCTACAAGCGCGACAAGGTTGAAGACCTGTCCCGCCAACGCACCGTCGGCACCGGCCCCGGCTATCAGTTCTGGGACGATGAACTGGGCGCGTTCTCCCTGGGCTCGCTGGTCAACCGCACCGACTATGAATACGCCGACGGTGGCAAGGACAACTTCTATTCCCTGGCCATGAAGTGGAACTACAACCGCTACCTGGTGGGCAAGACCGTCGAGTTCTTCACCAACGGCGAAGTGGGCAAGCCTATCGGCGGCCCGGCCGAATACTCGCTGGATGCAGAAATGGGCCTGCGCTACAAAGTCACCGAGTGGGCTTCGCTCAACCTCAAGGCCGAGCGCGACATCATCAGTGGCGACTCCGACAGCAGCCTGAGCAAGACCCGCTACACCGCAGGCTTCGGCGTGGCCTGGTAACACGGGCGAACAAAACCTGCTTGGCAACCTTTGCCGATAATGATTACCTTGCGTTGAGATTCATTCCCATAGGCCCCGTAGGCCGTGGGCGGCTGATTATCCGAGGAGTCATACGTTGAGCGCACAGGTTGCCAAGAACGCCCGAGAGCTGTTGCTCAAGGAATACCGTGGGGCTCTCTCCACACTGTCCAAAGCCATGCCTGGTTTCCCTTTCGGTTCGGTCGTGCCGTATTGCCTGGATGAGCAGGGCCGCCCACTGATCCTGATCAGCCGCATTGCCCAGCACACCCACAACCTGCAGAAAGATCCCAAGTGCTCGCTGCTGGTGGGTGAGCGCGAGGCGGATGACGTGCAGGCCGTCGGGCGCCTGACCTACCTGGCCGAAGCCGAAAAACTGGAGGAGGGCGCTGCCATCGAGGCGGCTGCAGAGCGTTATTACCGCTATTTCCCCGATTCAGCCAACTATCACAAGGCCCACGACTTCGACTTCTGGGTACTCAAGCCGGTGCGTCACCGTTACATCGGCGGCTTTGGCGCGATTCATTGGGTCGACCAGCTGACATTGGCCAACCCGTTCGCGGGCAAGGCCGAGCGCAGCATGATCGAACACATGAACAGCGATCACACCAAGGCCATTGCCCATTACGTCGACCTCACCGGCCTGCCGACCTCCGAGCCTGCCCAGTTGGCTGGCATCGACAGCGAAGGCATGCACTTGCGTATAGGCCAATCCTTATATTGGTTGCCGTTTGCGGCGTCTTGCAACACGCCGACACAAGTACGCGAAGCCTTGGTTTCATTGGCTCACGCCGAGGTCTGGCCGAAAAAAGAAGCCGCTGACGCTTGAATTCACGAAACGGCGACGTCATCTAAGGTGGACTGGCAAGGCATTCTTGCGTTGAGGAACCATTTGATGCGCCCTTTTTTATTGCTCTTTCTGCTGTTCCCGGTGTTGGAGCTGTTCGTATTCGTTCAAGTCAGCAGTGCGATCGGCTTTTTCCCGGCCCTGTTGCTGATCATTCTCGGCTCGATGCTCGGCGTCCTGGTGCTGCGCGTCGCCGGCCTGGCCACGGCGTTGCGTGCCCGTGAAAGCCTGAATCGCGGCGAACTGCCCGCCCAGACCATGCTCGAAGGCCTGATGATGGCCCTGGCCGGTGGCCTGTTGATCCTGCCGGGTTTCATCAGCGACGTGGCGGGCCTGGTGATGTTGCTGCCGTTCACCCGCAAACTGCTGGCCGGCAAGATGCGCCAGCGCGCCGAAGAGGCTGCGGTTCGCCAGCGTGCGTTCGCCGACGACCTGCAACCCCGTGGCGGTCCGGCTCCGCGCCAGCCGCTGGGGCGTGAAGGTGATGTGATCGAAGGCGAGTTCGAACACCGCGACAGTAAATAACCGCTTCACTGGCACGGCACCTCTGGGTGCCGTGTTGCTTTGAGCCGTCGGCACACGCAAAAAAATTACGCCGAGGCCCCTTGTAATAAGCTTATGCGCCCTTATGTAACGGTCACCGCAAGGTTTCTGGTGGTGACACCAGACAGACTTCCGCGTCTTGCTTGGCGAGGCGCGACCGGCACAGCCGGAATACAACCCGCCGGTACTGACACCGGCCGATGAAAAACACAATTAGGAGAGATCGACAATGAGCAAGCTTCGTCCTCTGCACGACCGCGTCGTAATCCGTCGCAGCGAAGAAGAAAAGAAAACCGCCGGCGGGATCGTTCTGCCAGGTTCGGCTGCTGAAAAAGCCAACCACGGTGTGATCGTCGCTGCTGGCCCAGGCAAAACCCTGGAAAACGGTGAAGTGCGTGCTCTGGCCGTTAAAGTCGGTGACAAGGTTGTATTCGGCCCTTACTCCGGCAGCAACACTGTGAAAGTTGACGGCGAAGACCTGCTGGTCATGGCTGAGAACGAGATTCTCGCCGTACTGGAAGCGTAATTTTCCCGCTCATTTTCCCGTTACTCCAAAGTATTTAAGGATTATCGATCATGGCTGCTAAAGAAGTTAAATTCGGCGATTCCGCCCGCAAGAAAATGCTCACCGGTGTCAACATCCTGGCTGACGCAGTAAAAGCGACCCTGGGCCCGAAAGGCCGTAACGTGATCATCGAGAAGAGCTTCGGCGCTCCGACCATCACCAAGGACGGCGTTTCCGTAGCCAAAGAAATCGAACTGGAAGACCGTTTCGAAAACATGGGCGCGCAGCTGGTCAAAGACGTTGCCTCCCGTGCCAACGATGACGCAGGCGACGGCACCACCACCGCCACTGTCCTGGCTCAGGCCATCGTCAACGAGGGCTACAAAGCCGTCGCTGCCGGTATGAACCCAATGGACCTGAAGCGCGGTATCGACAAGGCGACCATCGCTATCGTTGCCGAGCTGAAAAACCTGTCCAAGCCATGCGCTGACACCAAGGCTATCGCTCAGGTAGGCACCATCTCTGCCAACTCCGACAGCTCCATCGGTGACATCATTGCCGAAGCCATGGAAAAAGTCGGCAAAGAAGGCGTGATCACCGTTGAAGAAGGCACTGGCCTGGAAAACGAACTGTCGGTTGTAGAAGGCATGCAGTTCGACCGTGGCTACCTGTCCCCGTACTTCGTCAACAAGCCAGAAACCATGGTTGCCGAGCTGGACAGCCCGCTGATCCTGCTGGTCGACAAAAAGATCTCGAACATCCGCGAAATGCTGCCAGTACTGGAAGCCGTTGCCAAAGCTGGCCGCCCACTGCTGATCGTTTCCGAAGACGTTGAAGGCGAAGCCCTGGCAACGCTGGTTGTGAACAACATGCGTGGCATCGTTAAAGTCGCAGCCGTCAAGGCGCCAGGCTTCGGCGACCGTCGCAAGGCCATGCTGCAGGACATCGCCGTCCTGACCGGCGGTACCGTTATCTCCGAAGAGATCGGCCTGAGCCTGGAAAGCGCCACCCTGGAAAACCTGGGCAGTGCCAAGCGCGTGACCATCTCCAAAGAAAACACCATCATCGTTGACGGTGCTGGCGTAGAGCAGGACATCCAGGCTCGCATCACCCAGATCCGTGCCCAGGTTGCCGAGACTTCGTCCGACTACGACCGTGAAAAACTGCAAGAGCGCCTGGCCAAGCTGTCCGGCGGCGTTGCAGTGATCAAGGTTGGCGCCGGTTCCGAAGTTGAAATGAAAGAGAAGAAAGCCCGCGTTGAAGACGCCCTGCACGCAACCCGCGCAGCCGTTGAAGAAGGCGTGGTACCTGGCGGTGGCGTTGCGCTGATCCGTGCTCTGGAAGCCCTGGCCAACCTGACCGGCGACAACGCTGACCAGAACGTCGGTATTGCCGTACTGCGTCGCGCTGTTGAAGCACCACTGCGCCAGATCGCTGCCAACTCCGGCGACGAGCCAAGCGTTGTGGTCAACGAAGTCAAGAACGGCAAAGGTAACTACGGTTACAACGCTGCGACTGGCGTCTACGGCGACATGATCGAAATGGGCATCCTGGACCCTACCAAGGTAACCCGTTCCGCGCTGCAAGCAGCAGCCTCCATCGGCGGTCTGATCCTGACCACCGAAGCTGCAATCGCCGACAAGCCGAAGGCTGAAGGCGCAGCTGGCGGCGGTATGCCAGACATGGGCGGCATGGGTGGCATGGGCGGCATGATGTAGTGCGACGAGAGTCGCTATAGGTAGAAGCACCTAGCGGGCTACATCTTAGGTGATCACCGGTTGAACCGGTGATCACTTTCCCGCAGAAACAGCTTAAAAAACCCGAAGTCCGGGCGTCAAAACCCGGATTTCCGGCACTCACAAGGTGCTTAGAATTCGGCGTAATGTCGCCTATATATCGTGATTTTCTCTCTGGAAATCATCAGAACGATATGCGTACTGAGCTTGCAGATTTTGAATCACTGCGAGGGAGGTATGGGAAATCGTGTCCAAAGAGCTGGCCTGCTCCTATCTATAGGGCGCAAGCCATAGCTGTCATTGTCTCACCCGGAAACCGCAAGGTAGAGGGGCGCGAGACCTTTTGTTCAGCCAAAAGTAGCCTAGGGATAGTGCGTCGCTGGTAACGGCGGGGTGCGAAGCTTCCTGACAATGTAGTCCCATGATTCTGTGGTGTGTGGTCGCCGCGAGGCACCATGCAGACCCTGCGAGCAACACGCGGGTGAGACGCTAGGCTGGTTGGTATGGCCAACGTAAGTGAACTGCTGATAAACACCGTCAACCGCATGGAGCCAAAGTTGCTGATAGGCTTTGACCAAAATGGTGCATGACTGGTTGTCCCTTTTACATCTGGGGGCACGCTGACATTGAGTCATCGGTGAATAGGCAGGGCCTAACCCATCCTTGTGACGGTTATGGAACTCGGTAAGCCCGTATTTTCGCCATTGGCCTGTATGGCAAGGCAGGTCGACCGTGAGGAAGACTGTTGAAAATGCGGGTAGAGGATGTCGGAAAAAGCGAATGCCTCCCTGTAATGGGGTTGGATAAGGGCTCTGCCCTGACTGGAAACGGTGCTGACTTCCGACTGGTCTTTGATCGCGAGAAGGCCTGTAAAGCCATCAAGAACAGACGTTTGTCGGTTTGACCGGCTGCGTCTAACTCATAGAAATCCCTTGCGGGGCAGTGTACTCACTCCCCCACAAGGGCGACGTGCGTCTACTGCCCTCTGGGGAAATCTTCTCTGGAGGAAAAGCAAGATGAGTGCGTCTGAAATAGAAGTACCTGCGTCCTCCCATCTGGCCATCAGTTGGCATTCGATAGACTGGGAAACAGGTCATCGACAGGTGCGAGGGCTACAGGTACGGATCGCGAAGGCAGCCAAGAATCAGCAATGGCGGCAGGTGAAAACCTTGCAGCGTATGCTGGTTCGCTCGTTTGCCGCCAAGGTATTGGCGGTTAAACGGGTCACTGAAAACCGGGGTCGCAGGACTCCCGGCGTCGATGGGGAAACCTGGAGCACGCCTGAAAGCAAATGGAAGGCAGTTTTTCGGTTAGAGCGCAGGGGCTACAAGCCCCGGCCACTGCGGCGGATTTACATTCCCAAAGCAAATGGCCAGCGTAGACCGCTGGGGATTCCGACGATGCTGGATCGAGCGATGCAGGCGTTATACCTGCTGGCACTTGAACCGGTGTCTGAGACCACAGCCGACCGAAATTCCTATGGCTTTCGCCCTCACCGTTCCACGGCAGATGCAATCGAGCAATTGTTCGTCAATCTCGGTCGCAAGCATTCTGCGCAGTGGGTCATGGAGGGCGATATAAAGGGATGTTTCGACAACATCAGTCACGACTGGCTGATCACTAACGTCCCGATGGACAAAGTGGTTCTAAGGAAATGGCTGAAAGCGGGATATTTGGAATCCGGTCGATTGAATCCGACAGGGGCGGGAACTCCGCAAGGAGGGATCATCTCGCCCGTATTGGCCAACCTGGCCCTTGATGGACTGGAAAAGGAGCTCGAATCTCGGTTCGGGCAGCGTAATACCAAAGCCAGCTACAAGACCAAGGTCAACTATGTGCGATACGCAGATGATTTCGTCATCACCGGCATCTCGAAAGAGCTGCTGGAAAACGAGGTGAAGCCACTCGTCGAAGCCTTCATGGCCGAGCGGGGGTTGAGCCTTGCGGTGGAGAAAACGTTGTTCACGCATGTATCGGATGGGTTCGATTTCCTCGGTCAGAATATTCGCAAGTACGGTGACAAGCTGCTGATAAAGCCAGCCCACAAGAACGTGAAAGCATTTCTGGCCAAGGTTAAGGCGTTGGTTGAAGCGAACAAAGCGGCACCGGCCAGCCTGTTGATCAAGCAGCTCAATCCAGTTATTCGGGGTTGGGCCAATTATCATCGGCCGATTGTCGCCAAGCAGACCTTCAACTACGTGGATTACAGGATCTGGAAATTGCTATGGCGATGGTGCAGGCGGCGACATCTGAATCGCTGCAAACGTTGGATCAAGGAAAAATACTTCAAGCGCGTGGGAACACGTAGTTGGGTATTCTCCGGGCTACACCCCAGCGGCAAACTGCTCCACTTGTTGTACGCCAGCGATACGCCGATCAAGCGGCACACCAAGATCAAGGCGGAGGCTAACCCATACGCCCCAGAGGACGAGATGTACTTCGAGCAACGGCTGGAATATGCGTGGCGAAGCTCGGACGAGGGGAAGCGGAAGACGCTGACGCTGTGGCTTGGCCAGAGCAAGCGCTGCCCGATGTGCAAGCAGTTGATTACGTTCGAAAGCGGGTGGAACATTCACCATGTTATCGAGCGGCACAAGGGCGGATGCGACGAGCTGGGCAATCTGGTGTTGTTGCATCCCAACTGTCATCGACAGTTACACAGTGCGGCACCGGCTCTTTCAACTGAGAAAGGGCTTACAAAGGCTTGAGCTGTATGCGGGGAAACTCGCACGTACAGTTCTTAGGGGAGGGACGGTCAGTAATGGCCGTTTCTTACCCGACAGCCAGCCTTACCCGGCTAACTGAAAAGCCCCGCCTGCAGTGATGCCGGCGGGGCTTTTTTGTGGACGACTGCTACTCAACCAATCCCGTGTCGACGCAACAGCTTCTTGAATGTCATCCCGCGGGCCAGGGTGGGTTGGCCGATAAAGAGCACACGTGCAGCGGACCACGGTGCAGTCGTACTGTCGAGAGGCCCTTCGGCAGGCACATATGCGCTTGTGCGGGGTATGGGCCTCCCCCAGTGGCAGGCCAGCAGTGAACTGGCGGCGATACACAGCGATAGCATCAACGTGAGCAAATGCTTCTTGGGGGGACGCATGAACGGGCTCTCCAACCTGATCCAAAGGACAGGACCCAGGGCACAGGGCTAATCCTGGATCAGGTGGCGAGGTTACGGAGAATGCCAGCGGTCCACTGTCACAGGCTGTAACACGCGGGTTAGCGTGGGCGTAGGGGCAGGATCAGGGTCAGGCGTGCACCGCCCAAAGGGCTGCGCGTAACGGACAGCTTGCCGCTATGCCATTGGGTCGCACGCCTGGCCAGCGCCAGGCCGAGGCCGAAACCGCCGGGCTCATCGCCGCCCATGGCCAGCCGTACAAAGGGTTCGAATACCTTTTCGCGGTTTTCGGCAAGGATGCCAGGGCCGTCGTCGTCCACGTGCAGCACAAGATGGTGTTCATCCTGGCAGGCCGCGCTGACGCACACCTGGTCGCGGGCGTAGGTGACGGCATTGCTCAACAGGTTGCGTACGATCAAGTGCAATAAAGCGCGGTCGCCGATCAGTTGCAGGTCCGCCGGCTCGGTGTCCAGGCTCAGGCGGCGTTGGTGCCCGTCGAGCAAGGCAAATTCCTGATGCAGCCAGTCACGGATAGGAATGGGTTCATGCTGCAAGTCGGTGGGCGCACCGGCCATCCGGGCAAAGGTCAGGCTGGCGCGGACCAGGGCTTCGAGTTCTTCCACATCGGTTTGCAGGCGTTCCTGCAAGCGGGTACGGGTGAGTGAGTCGTCGCTTTTGCTCAGCAAGGTCAAGGCGAAGCGCATCCGTGCCAAGGGTGTGCGCAGTTCGTGGGAAACCGCTTGGGACACCTCCCGGTGACGCTCGCTCATGGCCGTAATGTCCTGCGCATGTTGTTGCACGGTTTGCAGCAGCGGCGTCCATTCCTTGCCCATGGCCGGCAGCATGGCGTTGGGCGTGCGAGCCAGGGTGCCCAGGCAGGCATTGAGGGCTTCCACATCGGCGCGACGCTGGCGGCGTGCGCGCAGACCCAGCCACATCCACAGCACCAACGGCAGGCCAGCCACGCACGCGGTGATGCCATACACCGGGAATTGCAGCAGGTCCTTGACCTCAGCCGTTCCCCACATCGGGCCGAACTGGATCAGGGTGGTGTCGTCGAGCGGAAAGTAGGTGATGTCTTCATCGCTGCTCTGCGCCGGTTGTTGGTGCTTGAGCATGATCAGGGCCTCGGGCGGCAGTTCGATCGCGTCCAGCTTGACCAGGCTGATCGGGTACTGGAAGCGCGCACGCAGCGCGTCCATGCTCGCTTCACGCTGCTCGGCCGGTAACGGCTTGAGCTGCTCCGCCACCAGATAACCCGGCCCGGCCATCAAGCGCAAAAAGCTGTATTCACCGACAAACACCGAGGCATTCGCGCACAGCCACAACAGATAAAGCGTCAACGCACCCCAACTGGTGCCCGCCACGATTGCCATCCAGGGTCGTACGTTAGAGAGCATGCTGGGCGCCTTGCGGGATTTCGACAAACAGGTAGCCCTGGGCCGTGATGGTCTGGATGGTCACCGGGCACCCCAGGCTCATCAACTTCTTGCGCAGACGCGACACGCGCATGTCCACGGAACGATTGAGCCCGTCGTACTCCAGGCCACGCAGGTTTTGCAGGAGCTTTTCGCGGGTCAGCAGCACCCCGCAATGGCGGGCGAAAATCGTGAGCAACTCGAACTCGGCTACCGAAAACTGCAAGGGCACCTCATCGAGCCAGGCGAAGTGGTGGTTGAGATCCAATCGAAACGTGCCCCACTGGTAATAAGCACGCGGGGCTTGCGGATGGCGACGCAGCAGCGAACGGATCCGGGCCAGCAACAGCAGTGGGTCGACGGGTTTAACCACATAGTCATCCGCGCCAACGTTGAAGCCGGTCAGTTGCTCGGCGTTTTCGTCCAGCGCCGTCATCATCAGGATCAAACCGGGGTAGTGGTCGCGGATCTGTCTGCACAGGGTAAAACCGTCGATGCCCGGCAACATCACATCCAGAATCAGCAACGCCGGCTGCTCATCACGGATACGCTGGGCCGCGCGATCGCCGCGATGCTCCACCGACACGGTAAACCCTTCGGCGCGCAGGAACTCGGCGGTCAGTGCGGCCAGAGGGCGGTCATCTTCGATCAGCAGCAGGGTGTCGGACATGAAAGGGCGTCGTCGCCGGAGAATGGGCGCAAGTGTTACGCCCTTGCCCCTGCGCAGGCAAGGGCTCGGGGTGACGATCAGCGGGCGCTGATTGCCGGCGTCACGTCCTTCGGCGCTTTCCAGCTCAGCAATTGCTGTTTGAATCCATAGCTCGCGGCCTGGTAGTAAGTGATGGCGCGCAGGATCAGCGGGTCATCGCTGCCCACCCGCAACTCCTGGCTTTCCCCCAGCGCCTGGTCATGGCGACGCAGGCCCTGGCGTGGGCTGAGGATCGCCAGGTCTTTGCCGTCAAACAGTCCCAGGTGCTGGTAGTTGCCGACCACAACACGCGGTGGCAGCGGGTTGTCTTGCAACAGGTTGCGACCGAAGAACGTCGATTCGTAGCTCAGGTTGATCAGCCCCAGCAAGGTCGGCGCCAAGTCGATCTGACTGGCCAGTTGCGCGGTCTCCCGTGCCTCGACCAGCTTGGGGGCATAGATGAACAGCGGAATCTGGTAGTTGGTGATCGGCAGGTCTTCCTTGCCGGCGCTGCCGGCGGTGTGGTCGGCGACGAACACGAAGATCGTGTTGTCGAACCACGGCTTCTGGCGTGCAGCCTCCAGGAATTCGCCGATGGCATGGTCGGTGTATTTCACCGCACCGTCGCGGCCGTTGCCGGATTTGATATCGATGCGCCCATCGGGATAGGTGTAGGGGCGATGGTTGGACGTGGTCATCAGTTGCAGCAGGAAGGGTTGCTGCTTGGCGTAGTCCGCATCGGCCAGTTTCAGGCTTTGTTTATAGAGGTCTTCGTCGGCCATGCCCCAGGCGTTTTTAAACGATATTTCTGACTCGGGCACGCTGCTCTGGTCGACGACCCGATAACCGTTGCCGCTGAAGAATGCATTCATGTTGTCGAAATAACCGCGCCCGCCGTAGACGAATACACTGTCGTAGCCGATGGCGCTGAGCTGCTGGCCGAGGCTGGCGAAGCCGCTTTCGCGGCCGATGCGCTTGACGATCGAACGGCCCGGCGTCGGTGGGATCGCCAGGGTGATCGCCTCCAGGCCTCGGTCGGTGCGAGTGCCGGTGGCATAGAAGTTATTGAAGTACAGGCTTTGTTTGCGCAGGGCATCCAGGTTGGGCGTCAGGTTGCGCTCGTCGCCGTTGCTGCCCATGTACTTGGCACTGAAGCTTTCGATGGTCACCAGCACGATATTGGGTTTGCGCAACGTGCCGGGGTTGGTGATAGCACGGCGGATATCCAGCGGGTCTTTGTCGATGAAGCGGGCGTTGGGCTCACTGAGCTCGGCGCGCAACTGTTTGGCAACCACGTCCGCCGGCAGGCTTTTATAGAACTGGGTGTAGTCCAGTTCGTTGTTACGGAACGCAGCAAAAAACTGGTACGGGCCATTGCTTGCCAGCTCGTTCTTGTAGGCGTTACCGCCTAGGGTGCGCGGGCTGTCCTGGCTGATCAGTTGCAGGCTGAGGCCCGCCACCACCAACAGGCCCAGGGCGTTGACCAGGCGGCCACGCAGTGGTGGCAAAGGCGCATTCATCGCGGCATTGAACGGTTTGCGCAGGGCCAGGCTCAACACAATCGCGAGCATCGCCAACAGGCTCAGCAGCTTGCCGATCGGGTAGGACTCCAGCACGTTGTTCAGCACTTCATCGGAATACACCAGGTAGTCGACGGCGATAAAGTTGAAGCGCACGCCGAACTCATCCCAGAACAGCCATTCGGCAACCGACGTGAACAACATGGCGAACAGGCTGACCGTCAGCACCGCCTGCAAAAACCAGCGGTGCCCACGACGACGCCACAGCGCAGGTGGGCAGAGCAGCAGGTACAGACCCAACGGCAGCGCCGCGTAGGCCAGAAAACCCAAGTCGTAGAGCAGGCCCACGCCAAACACTGGCAACAGGTTGCCACCGACTTCATCCAGGTGAGTGATGAGCAACACGCTGCGCGTGAGCAGGAAAACAACCAGCCAGGCACCGGTTACCAACAGCAAATAGCGCATAGGCGCTGTTTTGAGAAACCCCATGTCTATGTTCCTTATATCAATGGGTGGCGATCTTCGCTCTGACACTGTAGTCAACTTGTGAAGCTATAGTGAAAATCTCGTTCAACTAAAATATCGGTTGAAAACCTTAATCGACGGGCCTTCCAGGTCTATCCCTGAGTCACAGTTGGCCTTAAGCTGCGCGAGCCAACACGGCCGTTACCGCGTACGGAGACACTGCCCATGCGAATTCTATTGGTTGAAGACAACCGCGATATTCTGGCCAACCTGGCCGATTACCTGGGGCTAAAAGGCTATACCGTGGACTGTGCGCAGGACGGTTTGTCGGGCCTGCACCTGGCCGCCACCGAGCATTACGACCTGATCGTGCTCGACATCATGCTGCCCGGCATCGATGGCTACACCCTGTGCAAACGCCTGCGTGAAGATGCGCGCCGCGACACGCCGGTGATCATGCTCACCGCCCGCGACCAATTGGATGACCGGTTGCAGGGCTTCAAGTCTGGCGCCGATGACTACCTGCTCAAACCGTTTGCCCTGTCGGAACTGGCCGCGCGCATCGAAGCGGTGCTGCGCCGTGCCCAGGGTGGCGGGCGCCGCGCCCTGCAAGTGGGTGACCTGAGCTACGACCTCGACACCCTGGAAGTGACCCGCGAAGGCCGCCTGCTCAAGCTCAACCCAGTTGGCCTGAAACTGCTGGCGGTGCTGATGCAAAAGAGCCCGCACGTGTTGCGCCGCGAAATTCTCGAAGAAGCCCTGTGGGGCGACGACTGCCCGGACAGCGACAGCCTGCGCAGCCACGTCCACCAATTGCGCCAAGTGATCGACAAACCGTTCGCCAAGCCGTTGCTGCAAACGGTGCACGGTGTCGGTTATCGCCTGGCCGAGGGTCGTGATGGAGTTTAAGCAAAGCCTTGCCCAACGGATCATCATCGCCTTTGCGTTGATGAGTGCGTTGGTGGCGGGGGCCTTCGCCATGGGCATCGTCGCGACGGTGCACCTGGTGGAAGAGAAGTTGATCTCGGCGGGCCTGGGCGGTGACCTGCAGCGCTTGCTGCTGATGGACACGGTCGAAGACTGGCGGCACCGGCCCGAGCCGGATCAGCTGTTTTACTTCAGCGGTGGCCCTGGGGATTTTGAGTTGCCCAAGGATTTGCGCCACCTTGAGCCCGGCTTCCATGAAGTGTTCCGCGAAGCGCTGTCGTACCACGCCATGGTCGAAGTGGTCGACGGCCGGCGCTACGTGTTGCTGCAGGATCAAAGCGATTTTGAAGAGCGCGAGCGCGTGCTGTTTGCCGTGGTGCTGGTGGGTTTCGTCCTCAGCCTGGCGCTGGCGGTATTCCTCGGTTGGGTGCTGGCGCGCAAAGTGATGGCGCCGGTCGTGCGGCTGGCCCGTCAGGTGCGTCACCGTGACCAACTGCTGGGCCTGGCTCCGCCGTTGGCACCGGATTACGCGGCGGATGAAGTGGGTGAACTGGCCGTGGCCTTCGATGCCACCCTGGGACGCCTGCGTCAGGCGCTGTCCCGTGAGCAGTTGTTCACCAGTGATGTCAGCCACGAATTGCGCACACCGTTAATGGTATTGGCCAGCTCCTGCGAGCTGCTGCTGGAAAACCCGGCCATCGACCAGCGTGGGCGCAACCAGGTGCTGCGTATCGCCCGGGCCTGCGAAGAGATGCGCGAACTGGTACAGACCTTCCTGATGCTGGCCCGTGCCCAGCATGATGAGTCGGCCATGTCGCCGCAGGTCAGCCTCGCGCAGGTGGCCGATGATCTGCTCGGTATCTGGCGCGAGCCCATCGAGCAAAAAGGCCTGGAGCTGATCTACAACCCCGGTCACCCCCTGGACACGCGCTATAACACCACCTTCCTGCACGCCGTCATGGGCAACCTGCTGCGCAACGCCCTGCACTACACCGAACACGGGTTTATCCGCCTGACCCTGGAACCCACGGGCTTTGTGGTGGAAGACAGCGGGGTCGGTATTCCCGAAGACAAACGTGAGGCGATGTTCGAGCCGTTTGTACGCGGCAGCGAGAAGCGCGGAGAAGGCCTGGGCCTGGGGTTGTCGCTGGTCCAGCGCATCTGCGAGAACCAGGGCTGGACCGTGAGCCTCAGCACCATGGAGCCCAATGGCTGCCGCTTTCATGTGCAACTAAGTCAGGTCAACGCCTGACTCCACCCTCTGCCGCTATCCTGCCAGAGATCACCGTCATTCGGCGAAGATGGCCCCATGCCATTGCTTGTGTCTGTAAAGTCTTGAAATGTATGGGGATTGGACAGGACAAGTTTTTCACAACGGGTTGACCTGTTGATCACAGACTGCTGCTTAAGGTTGTAGGCATCAGCAACTGGAGATCCGTCGATGTCTACCCCGACCAAACTCGAATTTTCCGAAAAGTACGACGACGAACACGCCCAAGAGTATTTGCTCAAGCATCAGGACAATCTGGCCCGCCGGTTGTCCCACAAACGCGACGAGCAATTGGCCCGTGGTGCGCTGGCGTTGGCCGGTGAGCCTGGCCTGGTGCTCGACTTGCCGTGCGGCGCCGGGCGTTTCTGGCCGCTGCTGGCCGAAAAGCCCAATCGCGTCATCATTGGCGCCGACAACTCGGCGTCGATGTTGAAGGTCGCAACGGCTGCCCAGCCCGCCGATGTGGTGAAACGGGTACGACCCTTGCAGACATCTGCGTTTGATATCGATCTGCCGGATAACTCGGTCGACAGCATTTTTTGCATGCGCCTGTTGCACCACATTGGTGATCCGGCGCACCGACTGGCGATATTGCGGGAGTTTCAGCGCGTTACCCGTGACAGCGTGATCGTTTCGCTGTGGGTCGATGGCAATTTCAAAGCCTGGAAACGCAAGCGTCTCGAAGAGCAGCGTCGCAAAAAAGGTGAGCAGGAAGGTTACCAAAACAGATTTGTGTTACCGGCTGCTACTGTTGAAGCAGAATTCGAAGAAGCCGGTTTCCGTGTTCAGGAGTCCCTGGACTTCATTCCGCTCTACGCCATGTGGCGAGTGTATGTATTGCGCAAGAGGTAACAGGATGGCAGTTGAGTGCGTAGCAGGCAGTCATGTAGCGCCCGAAGAACGCTTTGATTATTTCTGGCGCCAGCAAGGCGAGTGGGTCGAAGAACCCAACCGTCGGCGTGGTGGTGAAAGTGGTGTGCAACGCGTGATGAGTGCCAATGGACGCTTGCTCTACAGCAAGCGCCAGACCGGGCACATCTACCGCAGTTGGTTGCACCCGTTTGGCCGTCCCACTGTGTTGCGTGAGCGGGATGCCATCAAGGGCCTGCGCCTGTTGGATGTACGCGTACCCGAGATGGTTTTTTGCGAGGCGCGCCGCGACCCTGAGCACCACTGGCAGGCACTGTTGGTGACTGCGGCCCTCGATGGCTTCGACGAAATCGAAAACTGGTATGCCGCCGGTGGTCGTGAACAGTACGGCGAGCTTGTGCATGAGCGCGTGCTCAAGGAGCTTGCTGGCACCTTGGCGCGTATGCACCGTGGGCGCTGGCAGCATGGCTGCCTGTACATCAAGCACATTTTTGTAAGAGTGACCGGCCAGGGCGACTCGGCCAACGTCGAAGTGGCGCTGCTGGATTTCGAGAAATGCCGCCAACGCTTGACCGCTTATCGGGCCGCTTCCCATGACATGCTGCAACTGCGCCGCCATTCGTCGTGGAACGACACGGACTGGAAGAAACTCAGCTACTTTTACGAGACGGCGTTTGGCAGCGCTATCAAGGGTTTAACCAGATGAAGCTAGAAATAGCACGAGGTTTGTTCCTGGTCGGGGCGTTGGGCGTTGCAGCCTTGGCGCTGGCGGCCTGGGAACAGCCTCGCACACAGGTGCTCAGTGCAACGCAGGGTGGCGCGCAATGCCTGTTGCCGCGCGTCGCCAAGGCGAGCACCGCAGCCAAGCCTGATCATGAGTTGTTGCTGTTCATGTTTGGCATGTCTCAAGGGATGAGGCCACAGAGTTGAAACGATTCAAACCCCCAGGAAAGGGCCTTGCGATGCGAGGCCCTTTTTTTTGCTGTGCGCCAGCTCAGATCAGATGCAGGTGGTTATCCCAGAGCCCGGCGGGCAATTCCAACGGCTTTGCCACCAACGGTTTCTGACGACAATCGTAGAACCGGCAACGACCTTGGCCCGAGGTCACGACAAAGCCATCCTCTACGGCGCCGACACCGGCACAGTCGGGCAGTGGTCCATCCAGGCGCAGCTCGCCACTGTCCATGTCCCAGATAAAGAAGCGGTTGCCCCGTGGAGCCGTCAACGCCACCAGGCGCAAATCGCTGTGCACCGCGACGCTGGCGGTGTAGTGCCCCATGGCCTGCAACTGCTCATCCGCCACCGGGAACGCCACGAAGGGTTGGCCCGGCCGCTTGATTGCCAGCAACTCGGAACGCTCCTGTGACGCGCCCATGAACTGCTGCCCGGTGAGGATGGTGCCATCGCTGGCGATCCCCATATGGCGCACGCTGTTCATCTGCTGGTCCAGGGTTTCCTTGCTGATCAGGCTGCCGTCGCGGTGCATCAGCACCAGGCTTGGCTCCATGGCGTTGAGGTTCATTTCCACGCGGCTTTCGGCTTCGGTGCGAATGCCGCCGTTGGCCACCACCAGGGTTTCGCCGTCGGGCATCCACGACACCTGATGCGGGCCGATGCCGTGGGTGGACATCTCGCCGGTATGCACCAGCCGCTCGCCTTCGAACTTATACACACCGAGCAGGCCACGGCCGGGGTCGGTCGTGTCGTTCTCGGTGGCGTACAGCCAGTCGCCACTCTTGTGAATGACCGCGTGGCCATAGAAATGGCGATTCGCCTTGGAGGTGATGGTTTGCAGCAGCGTGCCATCACGCAGGTCGATCAGGTAACTCTCGGTGCCTGGGCGACGGGCGACAAACAGTGCAATCGGCAGCGTCGGGTGGTTGATGATGTCGTGGCAGCGCTGGCCGACCTGGGTGGCAAACACCGGCTTGCCGTCCAGGCGATAGCCCACGGCATAGTGCTTGCCGTCTGCATCATCCCGCGCCGAGAGCAGCAGCGGGCCCTTGTCTTTCCCTTTGAACAGCGTCCAGCCGCCCAACGTGAGCGCACTGAGCAGCACGCTGCCAACCGCCAAAGCCTGTCGCCTGAGCATCATCAGTCACCGTCGTTGGCGTTAAAGCCCAGTTGGATCCCCAGCGCCTTAGCCAGCTCGCCTTCGTGCAGGCGGTGGACGACGTTGAGGCTGTCGTAGAGATCGTTGAGCTGCTGGCGCCCGGCGTCGTCGGCCAGCAATTCATTGAGGGTGCGCTGGTTGCTGGCG
Organism: Pseudomonas sp. FH1; assembly: GCF_000510895.2. Lineage (NCBI taxonomy): Bacteria > Pseudomonadati > Pseudomonadota > Gammaproteobacteria > Pseudomonadales > Pseudomonadaceae > Pseudomonas > Pseudomonas sp. FH1. The sequence continues at coordinate 73,338 of NZ_AOHM01000036.1, read as the reverse complement.
AAGAGTTTGAGGGACGCGGCGTAGGCGGCGTCGATCTTGTCGGCCAACGGCTTCTGCTCGGACGGCAGCAGGCCACGCAGGCCTTTGTTGTCGACGCCGACCCATACGGTCTGGGCGGCGGCGAGGCTGGCTTCGAGGCTTTGCAGGGACGACTGGCTGCGCCATGCATCGGCCTGGAAGGGCTGCGGGATGCCCTTGGTCTGGCGGCCCATTGGCGTGCCGAGTTTTTTCTTCAGGGTGTCCAGTGCGGTCACTTGGACGCGCAGCAGATCGGCAATGGCTTCGTGGGAATCGGCGTAGCGCTGGTTCGGAAACTTGGTCATCTGTGCCAGCATGCCGTCGGTGCTGTTCCAGCTGGCCAGGATCTCTTCGGCCAGGGCCTTCTGACGGTCGCCGATGGCCACCAGCAGCGGGCAGTAACGGGCTTTTTGCGCGTCGTCGGCGATGTCGGTCTTGGCGTCATAGAGGATGTATTCGTAGGCCGACAGGCCTTGCACCACCACGCTGGACTTGGCCAGGGCGGCGCCATCGATCTGCGGCTGACTGGCGACCAGTTGCTCGACCTGGCGGCCGACCAGGTTCTTCTTGTCCGGCCAGAACTGCACCTGCCACGAACGGTTGCCCTCGGCCAGCGGGCCGATCAACAGCGGTTGCAGCTCGGCCCAGGCCTTTTGCGCGTGCAGGAAGTCGGCACGGGCAGTGTCCAGGCTCTCTTTGCCTTGGCAGTAGGCCAGGGCGCTGACGGCCAGTTGGCGGTCGGCTTCGACCCAACGGCTGTAGGTCGGCAGGATCACTTGCTTGGCGATGGCCGCCGAGGTCACCGCTTGCGGGTCTTGCGGCGAGCAGGCGCCGAGGGCGAGGGCGGCCAGGCTGGTGAACAACAACTTGGGACGGAACATGTCGAGCTCCCTTCTGTAAGTGGGGCGAAGCTTATAAAGAATTCAGGAACGCCAGCAACGCAGCGCGCTGCTCGGCATTAAAGGACAGCACATGCTGCTGCGCCGCTTGTGCTTCACCGCCGTGCCACAGCACGGCCTCCAGCAGGTTGCGGGCGCGGCCGTCATGCAAGAACTGGGTGTGGCCACTCACGGTTTGTGTCAGGCCAATGCCCCACAACGGCGGCGTACGCCAGTCGCGGCCACCGGCCTTGAATTCGCTGCGGTTGTCGGCCAGGCCTTCGCCCATGTCGTGCAACAACAGGTCGCTGTACGGACGAATCACTTGGTTGGCCAGCTCAGGTTCAGCGGCATTGGCCGCCGTGGTGAACGCGGGCGTGTGGCAACCCTGGCAACCGGCCTGGTAGAACAGGTTCTTGCCGGCCAGCACCTGCGGCGTGTTGACGCCACGGCACGCCGGCACGGCGAGGTTGCGGGTGTAGAACAGCACCAGGCGCAGGATGTTGTCGCTGACTTCCGGCTCGCCATCGGGGCCATTGCCGTTGGGGGCCTGCTTGCAGGCGACTTGGGCATCGGTGCAGTCATCGAAGGGTCTCAAAGAGGTGGTGAGGCCCATATCACCAGAAAACGCGTGAACATTTTGTTGATTGAGGTTGGGTTGCCCGGCTTTCCAGCCAAAACGCCCGAGTACGGTTTTTTGCTGGGCGTCGTCCCAGACCCAATTGGCGCGGCCGACGATGGCTTCTTTGTCGGCGGTCTTCGGGTCGGTATTGCGCAGGATATCGGCGTCGCTGATGGCTTCGAGCAGGCCCAGGCCGATCATGGGCGGGGCGATGCGTGCGGAGAAGCGTGTATCCGGATGCATCGGGCCGTAGCCGAGCTGGGTGATCTGCAGGTCCGGCTTACGCAGCTCGACCACCGTGCCGTCCTTGAACGTCACGTTGACCGGTGTGTAGTCGACCCGCACCTTGCCTTCAGGCTGCACGCCCGGCACGGCCATGTCCTGCAATTGCCCGCCGTAGACCGGCTCGGGCACCACGCCGACCTGTTCGATGAGCTTGGCATAGGGCGCCGCATCCGGAATCGACAGGCGCACCAGCATCGACACTGCATTCGGTGCGTCGGGCAGCGGCGGGTGCCCACGGCCATCCTTGATATGGCAGTTCTGGCAGGCATTGGTGTTGAACAGCGGTCCCAGGCCATCACGCGCGGTGGTGGTGGACGGCGCGATCACCCAGGGGCTGCGAAAGAAGCTGTTACCCACGCTGAAATCCAGGCGGCGGGTAGGCGACAGGTTGGCCGAGGGCAGGGAAAACGCATTCTGGTCGCGCTTGTTCACCGTTGCAGCACCGCCCGCCCGTGATTCACCCGGCTCGGCCTTGGTAAACCTGGGCGCGTCATCGCAGGCTGCCAGGCTAAAGGCCAGCACGGCTGCGGACAGGCGAAAAAGCGAACGGAGCATCGAGTTTCCCGGACGATGGCGAAAAATAAGGTCGCAAAGTCTAACAGGGCGGGGCGCAATGAATAAGAGCAATTATCGTTTGGTCGAATCCGATTCATTCCCGCTAGAATGGCCGCACATTTTTCTCTGGAGGTGGCCAATGCAGGCTCTCGACGCTTTGCTCAACCGTGTTTCCGTGCCGCGTCTGCTGGAACCGGCACCGACCCAGGAGCAGCGCGACGTGCTGTTCGCCGCCGCGATGCGCGCCCCCGACCACGGTCAATTGCGCCCTTGGCGCTTCCTCACCGTTGAAGGTGCCGCCCGTGAGCAAATGGGCACGCTGCTGGCCGAGGCTGCGCGCCTGCAAGACGCCGACGCGCCACAAGCCGCCATCGACAAGGCCCAGAACGGCCCGTTGCGTGCGCCGTTGGTGGTGGTGGTGATTGCCCGTTTGCAGGAACACTTCAAGGTGCCGAAATCCGAGCAATTGCTGGCAGCCGCCTGTGCGGCCCACGGCATCCTGCTGGCGGCGTATGCCCAGGGAATTGGCGCCGTTTGGCGCACGGGTGAACTGTCCTATTCGGCCCATGTCGCCAAAGGCCTGGGGCTGACGGCAGACGAGGAAGTGATTGGCTTCCTTTACCTGGGCACGCCGCAGAATCCACCGCGCACAGCGCCCAAGGAAGATGTGGCGGCGTTTGTCAGTGCCTGGACCGGCGTTTAAACCCTGAACTGATCCATCAGCTTCATCTGCTGGCTGGCCAACGCATTGAGTTGGCTGCTGATGGCCGCCGACTCGGTGGCCTGGCCGGTGAGGGTTTCGGTCACAGTGCGGATCGCCGAGACATTGCGGTTGACCTCTTCGGCCACGGCGCTCTGTTGTTCGGCGGCGCTGGCGATTTGCAGGTTCATGTCGCTGATTACGGTCACCGCATCGCTGATCTTACCCAAGGCCTGCACCGCTTGATGGATCTGCCCGGCATTGCTCTGGGCCTGGCTCTGGCTTGAATGCATGGTCGCCACCACGCCACGGGTGCCGCTTTGGATGCGTTCGATCACCAGGCGGATTTCCTCCACGGAGTCCTGGGTGCGCTTGGCCAGGTTGCGCACTTCGTCGGCCACCACCGCAAAGCCACGGCCGCTCTTCCCAGCGCGTGCCGCTTCGATGGCGGCGTTCAGCGCCAGCAAATTGGTCTGCTCGGCGATGCTGCGGATCACTTCCAGTACCGAACCAATCTGCTCGCTGTTGACCGCCAAGGCTTCGACTTCGCCCACGGCCTTGCTGACTTCTTCGGCCAGGGTGGTGATGTCGCGAGTGCTCTGCTCGATGATCGACATGCCTTCGCGCGCCGACTGATCGGCCCCGCGTGCCGCGCTGGCGGCATTGGAGGCGCTGTTGGCGACATCGTGGGCAGTCGCGCTCATTTCGTTGGAGGCCGTGGCCACCTGGTCGATCTCGCGGAACTGCACCTGCATGCCTTCGCTGGTCTGGCGCGCGATGGCGGAGGACTGATCGGCGGTGCCACGGGCTTCGGTGATGCTTTGCTTGATCTGGGCGATGGTCGGTTGCAGCTTGTCGAGGAAGCGGTTGAACCAGTTGACCAGTTCACCCAACTCGTCCTTCTTGGCGTAAGCCAGGCGTTGAGTCAGGTCGCCGTCGCCGCTGGCGATGTCTTTGAGCATGGCGGCCACGCTGTTGATTGGGCGAGTTACGCCGGTGGCGGTCAGCCAGATCAGCAGCAGGCCCAGCAAGCCGGCCGCGGCGGCCACCAGCAGCGCCTTGAGGGTGCCGGCGGCCTGGGCGTCGTCGAGTACGCCTTGCAGTTTCGCGTTATCGGCGAGCATCACGTCTTTGGGCAGCTTGATCACCACGCCCCAGGCTTTGGCGTCGGCAATCGGCTTGACCGGGTACACGGCACGAATGGTGCCGTCCTGTTCGCGGATCATGCGGTTGTCACTGGCCAGCAACTGCACGATTTCCTTGCCTTCGGCGCCAAGCGTGTCGATCAGGTTCTTGCCGACCTTGGCCGGCTCACCGCTGTAGGCCGCGATCAGGCCGGTGCTTGAGAGGATTTCCAGGTGTGCGGCGCCATTGAACAGGTCTTTCTGTGCGATATCAGTGGTGGCTTGCAACGCATTCAGGGCGATGTCGACGCCCACCACGCCGATAACCTTGCCGTCCACGATCAGCGGCAGCGAGATGGTCGTCATCAACACGGGTTTGCCGGCCACGGTGTCTTCGTACGGGTCCAGCAGGCAAGTGTTACGCGTGTCGCGTGGGCAGGTGTACCAAATGTTGTAGGGCGTGCCGCTGAGGTTGAGGGTGGTCTTGGTCAAGTCGTCCTCGACCATGATGGTGTTCAGGCCTTCGCCTGCGGCGCGGCTCCAGTAACTGGAGAAGCGGCCTTTTTCGTTGGAGACGCGGGCTTTGTCGTCGATGAACTCGCTGTCCCTGCCGTCCAGGCCATTGGGTTCGAATGAAAGCCAGATGCCCAAAACCTTATTGTTACGGTCAAAGGCGGTTTTCAGGCTCTGGTTGAGCGCCTCGCGCAACGCCCCAGCTTCAAGCCCGCGCTGGGTGGCCAGCTTGCGCAAGTCCTTGATCTGGTCGGCCAGTGCGGTCACGGCCACCAGGCTATCGCTGAAGGTTTTCTGCAACTGCACCGCTTGCTCGGCAGCCTTGGCCTGCAGCAATTGCTCAACGCTGGCGGTGAGCATGCGCGAACTGGAGTCGCTGACCAGTTGATCGTTCTGGTTGGTGTTGTAGATGTTGATGCCGACGACCAGCGCGATCACCCCCAACAGGCAAAGGCCCGACAGCAGCACGATTTTCAAGCGAATGGAGAGGGTGTCGAACATAGGTTCACTCACGAATGGACTTGTTGGAAAGCACGCAGTGCAGGCCAAGTCCATTCAGCGCTATGTCTGAAACATCGGCGTCATGAATCAATTCATGAGAGAGAGGCGATGAGCGGTAGGAAAAACCCTACACGCGCCGTTATATGGGCGTTGCAAGCCGTTCCGGGCGTGACCATATCCACAGGTTGCCCAGGCTCATTCCGGCGATTGCGAGGTAGATCGGCCAGCCATGATCGAGCATCACCAGCATCAGGATGGCGCACAGCAGCATGCTCACCGTGGCACTGACTTTGGCCCGGCGGGCGATGATCTTGCCGTTGCGCCAGTTGAACAGGATGGGCCCGAACAGCCGGTGGTTTTCCAGCCAGGCGCTGAGGCGCGGTGAGCTTTTGGTGGCGGCCCAGGCGGCGAGCAGGATGAATTCGGTGGTGGGCAACCCCGGCACGACAATCGCCACCAACCCGATGCCCAGGCTGACGTAGGCCAGCAGGCCGAAGAGGATCCGGGCGATTTTCGAGGTGGATTGGGTTTTGCCGGTCATGGGAGCGATTTACAGAGTCGAGGAAGCAGGAGCGGATGAAGCCGCTCCTACAGGGTATCAGGCCAGTTCAGGGGCGCTAGCGTACGCTTGTTCCAGCAAGACGGTGAAGCGTACAAACGCGTCGATTGCGCCTTTTTCCACCGCAGCCTCTTCCTCGGCGCTGAATTCCAGGGCATCGAGCGTACGGGTGAAGCGCTTCCAGCCTTCGGCACGACCACCGGCCGGTTCGCCCAGGTGACGGGCACCGAAGGTTTCGCTCAGGCCCAGGCCCACGGCGCGCTTGATCAGGAACGCAGCGCCCAGCTTGGAGCCTTCGGACACGAACAGCCAGCCCAGGGCTTCGGCCTTGCTCGGGTTCTTCACGGCGCCGGCGACCGGTGCAGGCACTTCGGTGTCGAGGTCGCCCAGGTCCAGCTTGGCGGCTTCGGCGCGGCAACGCTCGGCCAGGTCCGGCACGATCTTGATCAGCTCGGCATCGTTGTACAGCGCCACCAGTTCCGACTGGAACAGGTACTGCGCGACCACGAAACGCGCGAAATTGGCCTGGGTTTCAAACGGCGCGTGGGCTTTGACCAGGGCGTCGAGCTTGGTGTGTGGCTCGTTGGTGATCTGGTTCAGGCGCTGGGAGCGAAGGTTTGGGCGTTCTGCGGTTGGAGAAGCGGTCATGAAAAAGTCCTTGAGAAGGGGAGCGCCTGGGTGCCCTAAAGAGAGCTGTTATCAACTAGACGAACAAGAAGACGCGGCACAGTAAAAAATCCTCACCTCGTCGATGAAATTTCGACGAGGTGAGTGGGGTGGATCAGATGTCCCAGATCACGTTGATCGCAAAGTTGCGACCCGGCTGGGTCAGGCGGTCGAGGTTGGCCGGGGAGGTCACGCCGGCTTCGCCGACGCCGTCGTAGCTGCGTACGTCGTCCCAGTTCCAGTACTTCTTGTCGGTGAGGTTGTAGAGGCCGCCGTTGAGGGTCACGTCGTTGGTGACCTTGTAGAAGCCGGTCAGGTCGACGATGCCAAAGCCTGGGGTCTTGAACGGGCCCTTGGACTTGTCGCCGTCTGGCGAGAAGAAGGTGGTGCTGTCGACGCGGTTCTGTTTCTTGACCAGTGTCCAGCTGACCAGCGCGCCGTATTGTTCCTGGTCGTAACCCAGACCGAACACGCCCTTGAGCGGGTTGACGCTGTTGAGGGGCTCGCCGGTCTCGTCGTTGCGGCCATAGGCGTACGCCACCGCACCTTGGGTGTACAGGCCTTGGGGCGCGCCAAACGCGTCCAGGTTCATGCGGCCCTTGGCTTCGATGCCCTTGATGGTGGCGCGCTTGATGTTGAACGGCTGGAAGATCGTCCCGGTGGGGGCGACAGAGGTGTTGTCCTCGTCGATGAAGTCTTTGTACTTGTTGTAGAACACTGCGACATCGAAGTTACCCGCGTCGAAGTTACCGCGAATCCCGGTCTCGATGCCTTTGCTGGTTTCCGGCTTGAGGCTCGGGTTTGGCTCGACCACGTACCCTTGCTGGATATTTTCAAAGCGGCCGTACAGGGCCTTGGCTGACGGCGTGCGGAAGCCTTCGGCGTATTGGCCGAACCAGGTGTAGTGGTCAGTCAGCGCGTAGGTCAGGCCGAATTTCGGCGAAACACGGTGCCAGGTCTTGGTGTCGTCGTCGTGTGGGTAGATCCGGTTCGGGTCGGTGGCGTTGAGGAAGTCCTCGGTCAGCTTGGGTTTGAGCTGGGTGTAGTCATAGCGAACGCTGGGCAGGAAGGTCCAGTTGTTCCAGGCGATCTGGTCCTGGGCAAACAGCGAATAGGTATTGATGGTCGGGTCCGGGAAGTCGCTGGCCTTTCTCACGCTGTCTGTGGCGGACGGGCTGGGGGCGCCGATGGCGGTACAACCGCTGCCGACGGCCAGGCAGGTGGCGGCACCTTCACGGGACCCGGTGACTTTCTGCTGCTTGAGGGTGGTGCCGTAGGTCACTTGGTGATCGGTGTCACCGATGCTGAAGGCCTTGTCCAGTTGGGCATCGAATACCCATTGTTTTTCCTGGTAGAGCGTATCGCGGGTCCGCAGCACGCGACGGCCTGCCTGGTAGATCTCGGCGGTGGTCTGGTCGGTCTTGGCAATCTGATAGTTGAGGCTGGTCTTGATGCGGTCGGCAATCGGCGATTCGAGCGCGAAGCTGTTTTCCAGGCCGAAGCGCTCACGGGTGATGGTGTCGTTGCCCGAGCGTGCGCGGTACAGGTTGGGGGAGACGGGGGCGCCAGTGTTGAACGGCCCGCCTATGGCGTTCTTCTGGTTAGTGTCGCGATCGTCCTTGTACTTCTCGTAGGTCAGGCCGAGGCGATTGTCTTCACCATAATTCCAGCCCAGCTTGGCCAGGATGTTGGTGGTGCGCGCGTCTTCCGGGTTGGCGCCGGTACGGGCCAGGCCGGTGGCGTTGTTGCCGTCGTAGGACTCCATTTCATGACCGTTGCGCTGGCTCAGGTGCAGCAAACCGTCGAAGTCCTGCACGCGGCCGGCGAAGGTGCCGGAGGTCAGCCAGCTTTCATCGGCGGAGCTGTAGCCGGTCTTGAGACGGGCGCCGACGTCCTTGCCGGGCTTGATGATGTCGTCCGGGTCGAGGGTGAAGTAACTCACTGCGCCGCCAATGGCGCTGCTGCCGTACAGGGCCGAGGCCGGACCCCGCAGGATCTCGACGCGCTTGACGATTTCCGGGTCGACGTAGTTGCGACGGGTCTTGGCGTAGGGGCCGTTGAAGAAGTTATCCGGCACTTCCACGCCATCGACCTGAGTGAGGATGCGGTCGCCGTCGATGCCGCGAATGTTGAAACCGGCGTTACCGGCACGGGTGCCGGCGCCACCGACCGAAACGCCGGGCTCATAGCGCACCAGCTCGCGGATGGTATTGACGTTCTGGCGGTCCAGCTCTTCGCGGTCATGCACGCTGACGGTGCTCGGTACGCTGCTCACGTCCTGCTCATTGCGGGTGGCGCTGATGGTCACCTGTTGCAGGTTGAGGGTGCTGCCCGCTGCGCGTTTTTCCAGAACGATGTTGTTGCTGCCCAATTTGCGATAGCTCAGGTTGGTCCCCACCAACAGCCGGTCCAAGGCTTTTTCCGGCGGCAGCGGGCCGCGCACGCCAGGGGACGACACACCCTGGCCCAACTCAGCGGGCAGGCCGACTTGCCAGCCGGTCACGGCGGTAAAGGCGTTGAGGGCCGAGACCAGCGATTGCTGCTCGATGCTGAAGTTGTAGTTTCCGTGACTGCGCGCAGCAGGTTCGGCGGCGGTGGCGCTCATCACTGGCGCACCGGCCAGCAGAATGGCGGCCGTCAGCAAGGACAGGACGGGCGAAGAGGACCGGCGGTTGAAACAAGAGGACATCGAGAGCGCTCCGGGGTACGAATCTTATAGTTGCGAACTGAAACAAATAGGAATCAGTTGCATTGGCTAAGACGAGACGTACCACCCTCAGCTATCGAGTAAAAATAATTCTCATTTAGTTCAAGATCACCAGCGCCGGGTATTCCGACAGCTTGGCCGAGGTGATGTGGGCCAGGGATCGCACCACATCCAGAGGCTGGTCGAGGCGATAATTGCCGGTGACGGCGACACTGGCCAGTTGGTCATTGGTGTTGACGATCCAACCCGGGTAATAGCGACGCAACTCGGCGAGCACTTCGCTCATCGGGCAGTTTTCGAAAATCAGCCGTCCTTGCACCCAGGCCAGGTCCTTGTTGGCGTCCAGCTTGGCCGGCTGGCCGAAGCCCTTGGGCCCGATGCGGATGCTTTCACCGGCGCTCAGGCGCACGCGGGCATCATCGAAGGTGTTGCTCAGGTCGACATCGCCGCGTTGCACTTGCACCTGGGCTTCGCCATTCAGGTAACGCACAGCAAAAGCCGTATCGCGCACGCTGGCACGGACAGGGCCGGCGTCGATTTCCAGGGGCAGGCCGTGGCTGGGCACGATTTCGAAAAACGCCTCGCCCTGGTACAGGCGGGCGATGCGCTGGTGGTCCTTGATACTGCTGGAAAACGCCGAGTTGGTGTTCAGCAGCACCTTGGAGCCGTCGTCCAGTTGCAGGCGCTGGCGTTCGCCCACCACGGTGAGGTGGTCGGCCTGCAGGCGTATCGGCAGGTTGCTGAAGCTGAACAAGCCGATCAGCAGCACGGCGGCGGTAGCCAGTGGTTTCCAATGCGGTTTGATGCGGCGCCAGGCGCTGGGCTTGCGCGGTACCGCCAGTGCGACGGCGGCACTGTGCACCGGCGCGCCTCCCCAAGCGGCCTGTGCCTTGGCGAAAGCATGAACGTTGGCGGGATCGCTGGCCAGCCAGGCTTCGAATTCGGCTTGCTGCCCGGGTTGCGGGCACTGCAAGGCGATCAGCCAGTCGAGGGCTTGATCCATAGCCGTGTCTTGCAACACCTCATGAGCCAGCTCATGGGGCTGCAGTTTATTCGGGTCCGTCACGGTGTTCCTCGGGTCTTCGCCACGTTCTATTCAACTTTCCTACAGCCTGGGTCGACGCTTCTTTCGGGTGAAGCTTAAGGCCGATCCAGCCGTTCGGCCACACCTACACAGATGGCCATGATCAATTTGAGTTCCTTTTGCACGGTGCTCAAGGACACTTCCAGCTGATCGGCAATCTCTTGGTAGCTGCAACCATGCAGGCGGCTGAGGATGAAGATCTGCTGTTGGCGGGCGCTCAACTGGCCCAGGCTGACGCTCAAGGCTTCAAGCATTTGCTCGGCCTGGGTGGCATCTTCGGGTGTGCTGATGGGGGCAGCGACGCTTTGCAGGACATCCAGCGGGACATCTTCCTGCAGCGTGCGGGCCTGGATCCTGCGCGCGCGCAGATGATCCAGCGCCAGGTTGCGCGCCGTCTGATAGACAAAAGGTTCAAGGTGATCGATCGGCCGCTCGCTCAGGGCCCGAGTCACGCGCAGGTAGGTTTCCTGCAACAGGTCCTCGGCGGTGCTGTGGTTATTCACCATCCGCTGCAAGGTGCGAAGCAGAACCACCCGTTGGGTGAGAAAAACGTGGTTGAAGCGAGATTGGCTCACAGTGATACCAGACCGATTTGCAGTGAATGATAATGCTTATCATCAACGCAAATGGCAAGTAGCTATTTCTGTGAGCCTTTTCCCGTGAGGGTTATTCGGCGTTACACAGCGCCAGGCAGTTATCCAACATACGGTTGGAGAAGCCCCACTCGTTGTCATACCAAGCCAACACTTTCAGCAATTTGCCACTGACTTTGGTGTGATTGGCATCGAAGATCGACGACAACGGGTTGTGATTGAAGTCGCTGGAAACCAGCGGCAAGGTGTTGTAACCAAGGATCTTGGAATGCTGGCTGGCATCCTTGAGCAACGCATTGACCTGTTCGGCAGTGGCTTCTTTCTTCAACTGCACGGTGAGGTCCACCAGCGACACGTTGATCACCGGTACACGCACCGCCATGCCGGTCAGCTTGCCCGCCAGTTCCGGCAGCACCAGGCCGACGGCTTCAGCTGCGCCGGTCTTGCTCGGGATCATGTTCTGGGTGGCCGAACGCGCACGGTACGGGTCGGTGTGGTAGACGTCGGTCAGGTTCTGGTCATTGGTGTAGGCGTGAATCGTGGTCATCAGGCCACTTTCGATGCCCAACTCGCGGTGCAGCACCTGGGCCACAGGCGCCAGGCAGTTGGTGGTGCACGACGCGTTGGAGATGATCTGGTGGGATTGGCGCAGAATGTCGTGGTTCACACCGTAGACCACGGTGGCGTCCGCGCCCTTGGCCGGTGCCGAGATGATCACCTTGCGCGCGCCGGCGGTAATATGGGCGGCAGCCTTGTCACGGTCGGTGAACAGACCGGTGCATTCGAACACCACGTCGATCTTGTGCGCAGCCCACGGCAGGTCGGCGGGGTTGCGAATGGCACTGACGGCAATCCGGTCACCATTGACGGTCAGGCTTTCCTGATCGTGGGCGACCTCTGCGTCGAAAGTGCCATGCACGGTGTCGTATTTGAGCAGGTGGGCGTTGATCGAACTGTCGCCCAGATCGTTGATGGCGACGATCCGCAAATCCTGGCGGTAGCCTTGGGTATACAGTGCGCGCAGGACATTACGGCCGATACGGCCAAAACCATTGATTGCGATACGAAGAGTCATTGGAAAGTGCCTGTCGTCGATTTGTTGTAAGAATTACAAGATTATTCGCATAAAAATAGAAAACAAGCCTTTTTAGTGGCAATATTTTGTTCAATCTACAACGAGTGACCTGAATCAACTGGTCCGATGATCCAAACGACTCCCTGCCATCCCATGCGCTGCGGGCGTTTGATCAGCATAGACACTCAGGTCGCCACATCCGTTAGCCTGGAGTTCTACACATGCATCCCCGCGTTCTTGAGGTCACCGAACGGCTTATCGCCCGTAGCCGCGCCACCCGCGAGGCCTACCTTGCGCTCATTCGCGGTGCAGCCACCGACGGTCCGATGCGCGGCAAGCTGCAATGCGCCAACTTCGCCCACGGCGTGGCCGGTTGCGGTACTGAAGATAAAAATAGTCTGCGCATGATGAATGCCGCCAACGTGGCAATTGTTTCGTCATATAACGACATGCTCTCGGCGCACCAGCCGTACGAGCATTTCCCTGAACAAATCAAGAAAGCCTTGCGCGAAGTCGGCTCGGTCGGCCAGTTCGCTGGCGGCACTCCCGCGATGTGCGATGGCGTGACCCAGGGCGAGCCTGGCATGGAGCTGAGCCTGCTCAGCCGTGAAGTCATTGCCATGTCCACGGCGGTAGCGCTGTCCCACAACATGTTCGACGCCGCGCTGATGCTGGGCATTTGCGACAAGATCGTCCCCGGCCTGATGATGGGCGCGTTGCGCTACGGCCACCTGCCGATGATCTTCGTGCCGGGCGGGCCGATGCCGTCGGGCATCTCCAATAAGCAGAAAGCCGATGTGCGTCAGCGTTATGCCGAAGGCAAGGCCACCCGCGAAGAGCTGCTGGAATCGGAGATGAAGTCCTACCACAGCCCCGGCACCTGCACCTTCTACGGCACCGCCAACACCAACCAGCTGCTGATGGAAGTGATGGGCCTGCACCTGCCGGGCGCCTCGTTCGTCAACCCGTACACGCCGCTGCGTGATGCGCTGACCCGCGAAGCCGCGCACCAGGTCACGCGCCTGACCAAAGCCAACGGCAGCTTCATGCCGATCGGCGAGATCGTCGACGAGAAATCCATCGTCAACTCCATCATCGCCCTCAACGCCACCGGCGGTTCGACCAACCACACCCTGCACATGCCGGCCATCGCCATGTCGGCGGGCATCATCCTCACTTGGGACGACATGGCCGACCTCTCCGAGGTGGTGCCGACCCTGTCCCACGTGTATCCAAACGGCAAGGCCGACATCAACCACTTCCAGGCGGCGGGCGGCATGTCGTTCCTGATCCGCGAACTGCTTGAGGCCGGCCTGCTCCACGAAGACGTCAACACCGTGGCAGGCTTTGGCTTGAGCCGCTACACCCAGGAACCCTTCCTGGTCGACGGCGAACTGATATGGCGCGATGGCCCGATCGAAAGCCTCGATGAAAGCATCCTGCGTCCCGTGGCCCGAGCGTTTTCGTCGGAAGGCGGCTTGCGTGTGATGGAAGGCAACCTCGGTCGCGGCGTGATGAAAGTGTCAGCCGTGGCGCCGGAGCACCAGATTGTTGAAGCGCCAGCGGTGGTGTTCCAGGACCAGCAAGACCTGGCCGACGCGTTCAAGGCCGGCCAGTTGGAAAAAGACTTCGTGGCCGTCATGCGCTTCCAGGGCCCGCGCTCCAATGGCATGCCCGAATTGCACAAGATGACGCCGTTCCTCGGTGTGTTGCAGGACCGTGGCTTTAAAGTCGCACTGGTAACAGACGGGCGCATGTCCGGCGCGTCGGGTAAGATCCCCGCCGCGATTCACGTCAACCCCGAAGCCCAGAGCGGCGGGCCGCTGGCGCGGGTGCGCGATGGCGATATCATTCGCGTGGATGGCGTGAAGGGCACCTTGGAGCTTAAGGTGGACGCCGACGAATTTGCAGCGCGCGCGCCTGCCACGGGCCTGTTGGGCAATAACGTGGGGGCCGGTCGCGAGCTGTTTGCATTTATGCGCTTGGCCGCAAGCTCCGCAGAGCAGGGCGCCAGCGCCTTTACCTCTGCCTTGGAGACGCTTAAGTGAAGCTTGCGCTGGTCGGTGATATCGGGGGCACCAACGCCCGTTTCGCGTTGTGGCGCGATCAGGAACTGCATTCGATCCGCGTGCATGCCACGGCGGATCACTCCAGCCCTGAAGACGCGATCAAGGTTTACCTCAACGAGGAAGGCCTGCAAATCGGCGAAATCGGTGCGGTGTGCCTGTCGGTGGCCGGGCCGGTGAGCGGTGATGAATTTAAGTTCACCAACAATCACTGGCGCCTGAGCAAGACTGCGTTTTGCAAGACGTTGCAGGTCGATGAATTGCTGCTGGTCAATGACTTCTCGGCCATGGCCCTGGGCATGACCCGCCTCAAGCCCGACGAATTCCGTGTGGTGTGCGAGGGTACGCCGGAGCCGTTGCGCCCGGCGGTAGTGATTGGCCCTGGCACAGGCCTGGGAGTCGGGACGCTGCTGGACCTCGGCGCAGGTCGTTTTGCGGCGTTGCCGGGGGAGGGCGGGCATGTCGACCTGCCCCTGAGCAGCCCGCGTGAAACCCAGCTGTGGCAGCACATCTACACTGAGATCGGCCACGTCAGCGCCGAAACCGCCTTGAGCGGTGGCGGGTTGCCGCGTCTGTACCGTGCCATTTGCGCGGTCGACGGCCACACGCCGGTACTGGAAACCCCCGAGGCCATCACGGCCGCAGGCTTGGCCGGCGACCCGGTGGCGATGGAAGTATTGGACCAGTTCAGCATCTGGCTGGGCCGCGTCGCCGGCAACAATGTGCTGACCACCGGTGGACGCGGTGGCGTGTACATCGTGGGTGGGGTGATACCGAGGTTTGCCGACTTCTTTATCAACAGCGGCTTTGCCAAGAGTTTCGCCGACAAGGGCTGCATGAGCGACTACTTCAAGGGCATTCCGGTGTGGTTGGTAACCGCGCCGTATTCCGGGTTGACCGGGGCCGGCGTCGCGTTGGAACAGGCGTTTGCCTGACCTGCAACACTTATAACAACAAGGAGGACCCCGTGAGCGTAATCAGTAAATCGATTCTCCTCGTCGACGACGACCAGGAAATCCGCGAATTGCTGCAGACCTACCTCAGTCGCGCCGGTTTCCAGGTGCGTGGCGTGCCGGATGGCGCGGGGTTCCGCCAGGCGATGAACGAGGCGCCATGCGACCTGGTCATCCTCGATGTGATGTTGCCGGACGAAGACGGCTTCAGCCTTTGCCGCTGGATCCGCCAGCACCCACGCCAGGCGCAGGTGCCGATCATCATGCTCACCGCCAGTTCCGACGAGGCCGACCGCGTGATCGGCCTGGAGCTGGGCGCCGACGACTACATCGGCAAGCCTTTCAGCCCCCGCGAGTTGCAGGCGCGGATCAAAGCTCTGTTGCGTCGCTGCCAGTTTGGCCAGGAACGCAGCAGTGGTGGCGAAGTGTTGGTGTTCGATGAATGGCGCCTGGATATGATCAGCCACCGCCTGTTCCATGTGGATGGCGAGGAAGTGATCCTTTCCGGGGCCGATTTCGCCCTGCTCAAATTGTTTCTCGACCACCCGCAACAGATCCTCGACCGCGACACCATCGGCAACGCTACCCGTGGCCGTGACCTGATGCCGCTGGACCGTATCGTCGACATGGCCGTCAGCCGCTTGCGCCAACGCCTGCGCGACACTGAAAAACCCCCGAGGCTGATCCGTACCGTGCGCGGCAGCGGTTATCAACTGGCAGCCAGCGTGGTTGCCGGCAATGCCCACTGAACATCTGACTGAGCGCCGCCGCCGCTTCCCGGTGCCCCGTTCTTTGCTGGGGCGCATGCTGCTGCTGACGCTGCTGGCAGTGTTGTTTGCCCAGGCGCTGTCCAGCGTGATCTGGGTCTCGCAGTTGCGTGCCACCCAGCTCGAAGGCCTGGTCACCAGCGCCCGCAGCCTGGCGCATTCGATGACCGCCAGCGTGAGTTATTTCCGTTCATTGCCGGTGGCCTATCGCCCATTGGTCCTCGACCAATTGCGCAGCATGGGCGGCACGCGTTTCGTCGTGACCCTCAATGATCGTCCGCTGGACATGGCCATCCTGCCGCAGACCCCGCGTAAGCAGGCCGTGCTTGAAGCGGTCGATGAAGTGCTGAAACAGACCCTCGGCGCCGATGTGCATATCTCGGTGGAGTTCGTCAGCGCCGAAGACCTGCGCATCTTCAATGCCGGTCTCAAACTCGATGAATTGCCGCGTTCATGGGCCCACTACGCATTGACCCTAGAACCGGTAAACCCGCCGGTACTGGTCACCCAAATCCAGCTCGCGCCCGGCGAATGGCTGTACATCGCCTCGCTACTACCCGAGCCCTACACCAGTCTGGAAGAACAAGGCCTGCCGTCCCAGCAGGTGTGGTTTATCGTGCTGACCAGCGGTTTCCTGTTGCTGTTCATCGGCCTGCTGGTGCACTGGCAAAGTCGCCCTCTCAAGCGCTTGGCGCGGGCCGCGCGGGACATGTCGCTGGGCGCCGACGTAGAGCCGGTGGCCGAAGGTGGCGGCAGCGAAGTGGTGGAAGTGGGGCGGGCGTTCAATGCCATGCGCGAGCGCATCAGCCGTTACCTGACCGAGCGCAGCCAGTTGTTCAGCGCGATTTCCCACGACTTGCGCACACCGATCACCCGCCTGCGCCTGCGTGTGGAATTGCTGGAAGACGAGAACCTGCAAACCAAGTTCGGCCGCGACCTGGATGAGCTGGAGTTGTTGGTGAAGGGCGCGCTGCAATGCGTGAAAGACACGGATATCCACGAAAACATCGAGCCGGTCGACCTGAACCATGTGCTCGACTGCCTGGTGGAACCGTATCTGGCGCCGAACGGCAATGGTCGCGTGACCCAGCATGGCCGGGCGTTGACGACGTATCCGGGCAAGCCGCTGGCGCTCAAGCGATGCATCGGCAACTTGATCGACAACGCGTTGAAGTACGGCCAGAACGCCCATCTGCGCATCGAAGACGATGGCGTGGAATTTATCCTGCATGTGGATGACGAAGGCCCCGGCGTACCCGAGCAACGCCTGGAGCAAGTCTTCGAACCGCACTTCCGCCTGGCCGGGCAGCAACAGGGCTACGGGCTGGGGCTGGGGATTGCGCGCAACATTGCCCATAGCCATGGCGGGGAAGTGAGTCTGCAGAATTTGCGTGAGGGTGGGTTGCGGGTGACCCTGCAACTGCCGCGCACGCTCGACTAAATGCTCTGGCGCAGCCGGGCCAAATCTCTGAGGGGCGGCGCCCCAAACAACCGACTGTACTCCCGGCTGAACTGCGACGGGCTTTCATATCCCACGCGATACCCGGCCGCCGACGCCTCCAACCCTTCGGCAATCATCAACCGCCGGGCTTCCTGCAAGCGCAGTTGCTTCTGGTACTGCAACGGGCTCATGGCGGTGATGGCCTTGAAGCGGTGGTGCAGGGTCGAGACGCTCAGGTTCACTTCCTTGGCCAGATCGTCGATGCGCAGCGGTTGCTCGTAGTTGCCGTTCAACCATTTGATCGCCTGGCTGACCCGATGGCTCTGACTGTTGGCCACGGCGATTTCATACAGGCGATAACCCTGGGGACCCCGCAACAGGCGATAAAGAATTTCGCGGTTGATCAGCGGCGCCAGCATGGCGATGTCTTTGGGCGAGTCCAGCAGGCGCGCCAGGCGCAGCACGGCGTCGAGCAGTTGGCCGTCGATGCGGTCGACATACATGCCACGGGAGGTCGGGCGCGACGGCACCCCCATCGGGCCTGCCTCTGCGATCAAGGCCGTTAGCTGCGCCGGGTCGATATTGATGCGCACCGACAGGTTCGGGTCTTCCGGGGTGGCCTCGATGATCCGCCCAGCCACCGGCATCGCCACCGAGAACACCAGGTAATTGAGTGGGTCGTAGGCAAAGATCTCGTCAGCCAGGCGCACTTCCTTGCTGCCGCTGGCCAGGATGCACAGAGCGGGCTCCACCAACACCGGCATGAAGTCACGCGGCGTGTTGTGGCGGTTCAGGAACAAGGTGGTGATGGCGGTACCGTAGGAGCCGTCCTCCCAGGTATGCCGGTGCACGATGCTGGCCAGTTCGGCGCGCTGCTTTTCCATCTCGGCATCGAGGGGGATGGCTTTATGTTCGGGCGACGACATGGAGCGTCCTCTACTGGCTACTTCGATGGGCTCAGCTTAGCGGCGGCTTTTCAAAAAGTGTTACGTCGATTCTGCACAATCCTTGCCTGATCCTGCGGCGCATCGTGAATCAGGCAATCGCAACACCTGTCATCTCCCTGAAACAAGGCGTTGGCCCATGGAATAAAACAGCTGCGCCAGACGTGCTCTCTACGCTTCTCGCAGGATTGTGCAATAAGCCGACAGGAATTGACTAACCGCGCCCGCACTCGCGCCGTTATCTTTGATCCTGTGGCAACACGCCCTCACAGTGCTTGCCGAGCATCACTTCTCAACGGGAGAGTCGAACATGTCCACCCCCATTCCCGCGAGCCATATGGCCTTTATCCGCGCCCGCACCGGGTGCAGCACCGAACTCGGTGCACGCTTGAGCAGTTTGATCGAACCGGGCCGTCAGGCTCAGGGTTGCCTGCAATTCTCGTTGCAGCATTCCCAGGTCGATCCAGATGTCTGGTTGATCTCCGGTTTCTGGAGCAGTGAGGAGGCGATGAGCGCCTACTTCAACTCACCAGCCCTGATGATCCTGACCGAGTTGTTGAACGACATGGTGGTCCGCAGCATGGACTTCCAGACCTTTACTGACGCATCCGCTGCACACGCCTATGGCGAGTACCTGCAACTCGCCGGCTGAAGGTCTAGAATGGCCGACTTTCCATTGGCCAGGACCTGCAACATGGCACGTAAACAATTTGCCCACCACGAAGCCGTTTCCGCCGTAGTACCGGGGGAGGGTGGCTACAGCGCCGCCGTCGCCGTCAAGGCACTGGATGGCATGGGCGCACCCCGGTTTCACAAGATCCTTGATGGCCAGACGTTCAAGACCGCCTCCGACGCCGATGATGCGGCCACCCTGCAATTGGAGCGGTTGGTCGATGTCGACGAAGAAGGTCAGTTGGCGTGGGCTGCCGAATCCTAAGCCTTGGGTCGATGCATCTTGAACAGGGCCTCAGGGCCCAACTGGAAGTAATCCGCCGGGCCGCCACCGCGCAAAATCGGCTCGGCGGCGGCGGTGTCGTAGATGCCGTCCTTGAGCAGCCATTTGGCGATATGCACCGCGACCACTTCGCCGAGCACCAGCCAGCTAGGCACCAATGCTTTGTCGGCGCGCTGAAGCTGGATGATCTGCGTCACCTTGCACTCGAACGACACCGGGCTCTCGCCCACCCGTGGCACGCCCACGATCTTGGAAGCGACCGGCGTCAGGCCGGACAATTCGAACTCATTCACCTCGGGTGATACCGGGGCGCAACTCTGGTTCATCTGCTCGGCCAGCGGGCGGGTCGCCAGGTTCCAAACAAACTCGCCGGTCTGTTCGATGTTGTTCAGGCTGTCTTTGCGCCCGACACTGGAAAACCCGATGATCGGCGGAATGTAGTTGAACGCGTTGAAAAAACTGTAGGGCGCCAGGTTCAGGCGGCCTTGGCTGTCGTGGGACGAAATCCAGCCAATGGGCCGGGGGCCGACGATGGCATTGAACGGGTCATGGGGCAGGCCGTGGCCGTTGGCGGGTTCGTAGAAATGGATATCGTCGGACATGGCCGGGGTTCCTGGTGCGCAGTTCTGGGAGGCGGTCATAGTGCACTGCACAGTTGGTGGTTTTCAAAACAAAAAAAGGGCTGTGTCATCTGCTGACACAGCCCCTTTTGCATTGCAGGTGAAACGTCAGTCCGTGGTAATGCGCGAGTGCTTGCGCGTGTCCTTCATGGTCACATAGACCACCAGCGACACCGCGATACACGCGGTCACATACCAGTAGTAACCGGTTTCCATGCCGATGCTCTTGAACCACAGCGCGATGTATTCAGCGGTGCCGCCGAAGATCGAGACGGTCAGGGCGTACGGCAGGCCTACGCCGAGGGCGCGGATTTCGGTAGGGAACAGCTCGGCCTTCACCACGGCGTTGATCGAGGTGTAGCCGCTGACGATGATCAGCGCCGCCATGATCAGGAAGAACGCGCCCCACCAGCTCTGGATGGTGTGCAGGGTGGTGAGGATCGGCACGGTGAACAGCGTGCCAAGGATGCCGAAGGCGATCAGGATCGGCCGACGGCCGACTTTGTCCGACAGCCCGCCGACGATGGGTTGCAGGCACATGAACAGGAATAGCGTCGCCGCCGAGATGGTGGTGGAGTCGGAAATGCTCATGCCGACCGTGTTCACCAGGTATTTCTGCATGTAGGTGGTGTAGGTGTAGAACGCCAGGGTGCCGCCCATGGTCAGGCCGACCACGGTCAGTAGCTCCTTGGGATGGCGCATCAAGGTGCGCATTGCACTTTCCTTGGCTTTTTCCTTCTTGGTGAACGATTCGGTTTCTTCCATGCCACGACGCAGGTACAGCGCGACGACTGCGCACAGTGCGCCGATGGCGAACGGGATACGCCAGCCCCACGCGTACAGTTGCTCGGTGGTCAGCAGTTGTTGCAGCACGATCAGCACGGCCAGGGCGATGAGCTGGCCGGAGATCAGGGTTACGTACTGGAAGCTGGAGTAGAAACCACGGCGTTCCTTGGTCGCCATCTCGCTGAGGTAAGTGGCGGAGGTGCCGTATTCGCCGCCGACCGACAGCCCCTGCAGCAAACGGGCGAACACCAGCAGGATCGGCGCACCGATACCAATCATTTCATAGCCTGGGCTCAGGGCAATCAGCAGCGAGCCGAAGCACATCAGGTAGACCGAGGCCATCAAGGCCTTTTTACGCCCGACCTTGTCGGCATACAGGCCCATCAGCCAGCCACCGATCGGGCGCATCAGGAAGCCCACGGCGAAGATTGCGGCGGTGTTGAGCAGTTGGGCGGTGGTGTCGCCTTTCGGGAAGAAGGCTTTGGCGAAGTACAGCGAGAACGCGGCGTAGACGTACCAGTCGTACCACTCGACCATGTTGCCGACGGAACCACTGAAAATCGATTTGATGCGGCTGGAGGTAGTGCGCTCTTTCGTCGGCGCGGCCGCCGACCCCAGAGGCAGGGCGTTGGAGTTATCCATTGAAGGATCCTTCATCTAGTTGTTTTTATGGAGCGGCGCGTGCGCAGCCTGACTCGAGCTATAGCAGGAGCTGTGCCAGATGGATGAAGGCCCGGAATAGAAGGGTTGCAGGTTTTTATTGAGCGGAAAGCCGCTGATGATTTTCAGGTGATGAGCGGAAATCCGCTCATTCGTCCTTCAGGAACATGTCGCGGGCGAGCCCGTGGCGCTGCATCTTTTCATTGAAGGTACGGCGTGGCAGTTGCAGCTCGGCCAGCACGGCCTTGATATCACCCTTGTGCCGGGTCAGCGCGGCTTTCAGGCAGTGGGCTTCGAAGGCCTCCTGCTGAGCGGCCAGGGATTGCCCGGCCTCGATGCCTTCCGGTTCCGGCTCGCCAAGGCCGAGTACCTGGCGTTCGGCGACGTTGGCCAGTTCGCGCACATTGCCCGGCCAGTCGTGGCTGAGCAGGCGCCCCAGTTGCGCGCCGCTCAGGGGCTCGACGTTGCGGCCCAGGCGCTCGGCGGCACTCTGTGCAAAGTGGTCGAACAGCAACGGGATATCTTCGCGGCGTTCACGCAAGGGTGGCAGGCGCAATTGTGCGACGTTCAAGCGATAGGCCAGGTCTTCGCGAAAGCGCCCGGCGCGGGCCTCTTCCAGAAGGTCCGGCTTGGTCGCGGCGATGATGCGCAGGTCGACGTGGATACTTTGGTTGGAGCCCAGTCGCTCCAGTTTCTGTTCCTGCAACACACGCAGCAGTTTCACCTGTTGGGCCAGTGGCATGCTTTCGATTTCGTCGAGGAACAGCGTGCCACCATGGGCATATTCCAGTTTGCCGATGCGCTTGCCCTGGGCGCCGGTAAACGCGCCGCTTTCGTGGCCGAACAGCTCGGCTTCAAACAACTGCTCGGGGATGGCGGCGCAGTTGAGCGCGACAAAGGGTTTCTTCGACCGAGGGCCAAAATCATGCAGGCAACGGGCGACCATTTCCTTGCCGCTGCCGGTCTCGCCACGGATCAGTACGTTGACCGGCAGGCTCGCCAGGTCCAGCACCTGGCGGCGCAAGGTTTGCAAACCTCGCGACACACCCAGCAGGGTCGTTTCCAACTGCGCCCGATGATCGGCCTGCTGGTGCAGGCGGCGGTTCTCCAGGATCAGCCCGCGCTTGTCCAAGGCACGGCGCAGGCTGTTGAGCAGGGCGTCGGGGCTGAAGGGTTTTTCCAGGAAGTCGTAGGCACCGTCGCGCATGGCCTCAACCGCCATCGGCACATCGCCGTGACCGGTGAGCAGGATTACGGGCAAATCGGCATCGCGGCGCTGCACTTCGGCCAGCAGCTCCAGACCGCTGAGGCCGGGCATGCGCACATCGCTGAGGATCACGCCGGGGAAATCCTTGGGCAATTGCGCCAGGCATTCCTCGGCGCGGCTGAATAGCTGAACCTCAAAACCCGACAGGCTCAGCCATTGCTCGACGGCCGTGCGGATGCTGGCTTCGTCATCGACCACAATCACCGCGTTCAACATAGGTCGGGCGTCTCCAGCGCGATAGGCAGCGTCAGGGTGAACACCGCGCCGTCGCCACGATTGCCGGCGATCAGGCGCCCACCCAATTCGTGCACGATAGCGTAGGACACCGCCAGCCCCAAGCCGAGGCCATCGCCCACAGGCTTGGTGGTGAAGAACGGGTCGAACACACTGTTCAGGTGCTCGTCGGCAATCCCGCCGCCGCTGTCGCTGACGGTCAGTCGCCACAGCTGTTGGTCGGCATGCAGGCGGATTTCCAGGCGTTTACGCGGCTTGTCGGCCATGGCATCGAGGGCGTTGCGCAGCAAGTTGATCAGAACCTGTTCCAGGCGGATCGCATCGCCGCGCACCCAGGCGGGGCGGGTCAGGTCCAGCACCACGCCGATGGATTCATCGCGCAGGCGCGCATCGAGCAGGTGCAGCGACTGGTCGACCACGGTGGCCAGGTCCAGGCGTTCACGCAGGCCGCTCGGGCTTTTGCGCGCGAAGGTCTTGAGGTGGCCGGTGAGGGCGGCCATGCGCGTGAGCATGTCGTCCAGTGGCGTGAGTGCTTTGTAAGCATCATCGACACGGCCGTGATCCAGAAGCAGGCGCAAAGTGGCCAATTGCATGCGTTGGGCGGTGAGTGGCTGATTGATTTCGTGGGCGAGGGCGGCGGACATCTGTCCCAGCGCCGCCAGTTTGGCAGATTGCACCAGGCCATCCTGGGCCGTGCGTAGCGCCTGGGTGCGTTCTTCCACCAGTTGCTCAAGCTCTTCGCGACTGCGCTGGCGCAAGCGGGCCAGGCGCCAACGTTGGGTCAGGAACAGCACCAGGAACACCAGCGCCAGCCAGGAACCGGCGGCGGCCAACCCGGCGTTGCGCTGATCTTCAAAGGCGACCTGCGGCTTGCGCAGCAGGTGCAGGGTCCAGCCTTCGGCCTTCAGCGGCAGGGATTCCCAGATGTAATTGGCACTGCCATCCGGACCGTTGACGCGCATCAAATGGCTGTTTTCGTCGAAGCGTTGCAGAGTGCTGGTTTCGAGTGCCTGCAGTTGTTTTTTGTCGTACTGGCGAGTGGCCTTGAGCTCGGCCAGGTCGCTGGCCGTCAACGGTCGCAGGTTGCGGTAACGCCAGCCGGGTTGATTGGCGATGAACACGATGCCACGCGCATCGCTGACTAGCAGCAGGTCATTGCCCTGGGCCCATTCGCGCTCAAGTTCGGGGAACTCCAGTTTCACAACCATCGCACCGAGGAACTGTTCGTGTTCGTCGACCACCGCGCTGGAGAGGAAGTAACCGGGGATGCCGGTCGTTACGCCCACCGCATAGAAGCGCCCGGTGCCCTGGCTCAAGGTCTGGCTGAAGTAGGGGCGAAACGCGTAGTTGTGCCCCACATAACTGCTCGGCAGGTTCCAGTTGCTGGCGGCCACGGCCAGGCCGGTGCGGTCCATCAATTCCAAGGTGGACGACTGCGCCGCGCCGTTGATGCGCTCCAGTTTGCGGTTGAGCAGGTCCTGGGTCGCGGTATCCAGCGGGCCCTTCAAGGCATTGATCATCTCCGAGTCCAGCGCCAGCACCGCAGGCAGGGCGCGGTAGCGTTCGATCAGGGTATGCAGCGAGTTGGCGTACAGCGCGAGCTGCTGATTGGCACGGGCGGCGTCGTCCACCAGCGCCTGGCGTTCGGCATGGCGCGTGGCCCAGGCTGCGGCCAGTAGCGCGCCGGCGATTATCAGCAGGGAATAGAAGGTCAGGCGCAGGGGGCGAGGGATCACGATCATACGGTGAGGGGCAGGCACGGTAAGGGAGTGCACCATACCATGAGCCATAAAAAAGGCGACTGGGCCATGGCCACAGTCGCCTTTATGTTTGCAGGGGAAGCGCTTACTGCACTTCTACCGCCAGGCTTTCACTGATCTTTTTCTGCCAGATGGCAGGACCGGTGATGTGCACGGATTCGCCTTTGCTGTCGACAGCAACGGTGACCGGCATGTCCTTCACGTCGAACTCGTAGATCGCTTCCATACCCAGCTCGGCGAAGGCCACCACGCGCGACTTCTTGATGGCTTGCGCCACCAGGTAGGCGGCGCCGCCCACGGCCATCAGGTACACGGCCTTGTGGTCCTTGATCGCTTCGATCGCAGTCGGGCCGCGCTCGGATTTGCCGATCATGCCCAGCAGGCCGGTTTGCTCGAGGATCTGACGGGTGAACTTGTCCATCCGCGTCGCGGTGGTCGGGCCGGCTGGGCCAACCACTTCTTCGCGCACCGGATCAACCGGGCCGACGTAGTAGATGAAGCGACCTTTCAGATCAACCGGCAGGGTTTCGCCCTTGTTCAGCATCTCGACCATGCGCTTGTGCGCGGCGTCGCGACCGGTGAGCATCTTGCCGTTGAGCAATACGGTTTCGCCCGGCTGCCAGCTCTGCACTTCTTCCGGGGTCAGGGTGTCGAGGTTGACGCGACGGGCCGATGGGCCGGCTTCCCAGACGATTTCCGGGTAGGCGTCCAGCGGTGGGGCTTCCAGCGATGCCGGGCCCGAACCGTCGAGCACGAAGTGCGCGTGACGGGTGGCGGCGCAGTTGGGGATCATGCACACCGGTAAGGATGCGGCGTGGGTCGGGTAGTCCATGATCTTCACGTCGAGCACGGTGGTCAGGCCACCCAGACCCTGGGCGCCGATGCCCAGTTGGTTGACCTTCTCGAACAGCTCCAGGCGCATCTCTTCGATACGGTTCTGCGGGCCGCGCTTTTTCAGCTCGTGGATGTCGATGGACTCCATCAACACTTCCTTGGCCATTACCGCGGCTTTCTCGGCGGTGCCGCCGATGCCGATGCCGAGCATGCCCGGTGGGCACCAGCCGGCGCCCATGGTCGGAACGGTCTTCAATACCCAGTCAACGATCGAGTCGGACGGGTTGAGCATGGCCATTTTCGACTTGTTCTCGGAACCGCCGCCCTTGGCCGCCACGTCCACTTCCACGGTGTTGCCCGGGACGATGGAGTAGTGGATGACCGCCGGGGTGTTGTCCTTGGTGTTTTTGCGCGCGCCTGCAGGGTCGGCCAGGATAGAAGCACGCAGGACGTTTTCCGGCAGGTTGTAGGCGCGACGCACGCCTTCGTTGATCATGTCGTCCAGGCCCATGGTGGCGCCATCCCAACGCACGTCCATGCCCACGCGCACGAACACGGTAACGATACCGGTGTCCTGGCAGATCGGGCGATGGCCGGTGGCGCACATGCGCGAGTTGATCAGGATCTGGGCGATGGAGTCACGGGCCGCTGGCGATTCTTCGCGCAGGTAGGCTTCGTGCATGGCTTGGATGAAATCAACGGGGTGGTAGTAGGAAATGAATTGCAGGGCGTCGGCAACGCTCTGAATCAGGTCGTCTTGCTTGATCACGGTCATGAGTCGCGCTCCTCTATAAGGGAACATTCAATAAAGGTGGGCTCAGTGTTGCATCGGTCGGCTGAGCTCACCTTTCCAAGGCACGCCAAAATGGTGCAGGCGCGACGCTAAAAAGGCGCGGCAGTATAACCCGGCTCGGTGGCCGATACACCCGACTATGGTCAAACTGTCGCAGGCATGATTCCCTGTGCGCGCCCCTTGTGATTGAGCCCTTATATGCCTGAACTCTACGTCGGCGAACGCCATTGGTCGGTATCTTCCGGCAGCAACCTGCTGGATGCCTTGAACCAGGCCGGTGTGGCCGTGCCCTACAGTTGCCGCGCCGGCAGTTGCCATGCGTGCCTGGTGCGATGCCTGGGGGAGGTCGAGGACAAACAACCCGAGGCCTTGAGCCCTGCGCAACGCCAGGACGGCTGGCGCTTGGCTTGCCAGTGCCAGGTCAGCGGGGACCTGCGCGTTGAAACCTTTGACCCGACGCGTGACGGGTTGCCGGCCCAGGTGCTGGGTGTGGATTGGTTGAACCCGAGCGTGCTGCGCTTGCGTCTGCAACCCGAGCGTGGCTTGCGCTATCGGGCCGGGCAGCATCTGGTGTTGTGGGCGGGACAAGTGGCGCGGCCCTATTCCCTGGCGAGCTTGCCCCAGGATGACCCGTTCCTGGAGTTTCACCTCGATTGCCGTCTGCCTGGCGAGTTCAGTGATCTTGCTCGCCAGTTGCAGCTGGGCGACCGTCTGCGTCTGGGCGAATTGCGCGGTGGTGCGCTGCAATACGATCCTGACTGGCAAAGCCGGCCGTTGTGGCTGCTGGCATCCGGCACCGGCCTTGGCCCTCTTTGGGGGGTGTTGCGTGAGGCCTTGCGCCAGGATCATCAGGGCGACATTCGCGTGATTCACCTGGCCCATGATGCGCAGGGGCATTACCTGGCTGAACCCCTGGCGCAGCTGGCGGCACAGCATCCCAACGTGACGGTGGAATTGTGGACGGCGGCGCAGGCGACTCAGGCATTGGCGCAACTGCGGCTTGTTTCGCGGCAAACTCTGGCTTTACTCTGCGGGCACCCGGCCAGTGTCGAGGCGTTTTCCAAGCGTCTGTTCCTGGCGGGCCTGCCGCGCAATCAACTGCTGGCCGATGTGTTCCTGCCCCGTGGTTGAGCGCTGAATTCTACAGCCGCGAGATTCGCCATGACCGATGCCATCCTGCAACACCGCGAGCGCGGGTTGCTGACCTTGCAGCTCAATCGCCCCGACAAGAAAAACGCCCTGACCCGCGCCATGTACACGCAACTGGCCGAGGCCCTGGAGCAGGCCGATGCGGATGAGGCCATCCGCTGCGTGCTGATCCAGGGCAGCAGTGACTGTTTCACCGCCGGCAACGACATTGGCGATTTTCTTGAACAGCCGCCCAGTGATCTCGACAGCCCACCGTTTTACTTCATGGAAAGCCTGCTCAACTGCCGAAAACCGGTGATTGCCGCCGTGGCGGGCGCTGCGGTGGGCATTGGCACGACCCTGCTGCTGCATTGTGACCTGGTTTACATCAGCCGTGATGCGCGGCTGCGCATGCCATTCGTCAACCTGGGGCTGTGCCCGGAGTTTGGTTCAAGTCTGATCCTGCCGAGGTTGTTGGGGCACGCGAAGGCTGCGGAATTATTGCTGCTGGGCGAAGGCTTTACCGGCGAGCAGGCGGCAGCCTGGGGGATTGCTACCGAGGCGCTGGGCAGCGGGGAGGCGGCGTTGGCCAAGGCGCGGGAAATGGCCCAGCGCTTTGAGACCTTGGCGCCGGGGGCTGTGCAGGTGACCAAGCAATTGATGAAGAGCGTTGACCGTGAGCAATTGCGCCAGGTGATTGAGGAAGAGGGCGCTTTGTTTGTCCAGCGGTTGAAGTCGCCGGAAGCGATTGCGGCGTTGTCGGGGTTTATCAACCGGTCCTGAGAAAGCAAAAAGCCCCGCCATTCACAGGGCGGGGCTTTTGTTTTTCAGCGTGTCACTCAGACCTGTGGGTCGCCCACGTGCAGGATCTTCATGCCATTGGTGCCACCGGTGGTGTGGTAGCTGTCGCCCTTGGTCAGGATGACCCAGTCGCCTTTCTCTACGACGCCACGCTTGACCAGCTCGTCGATAGCTTTCTGGCTGACTTCGTTCGGTGCCAGCGAAGCCGGATCGAACGGAACGGTGTACACACCACGGAACAGCGCGGTGCGCGCCTGGGCTTCGCGGTGCGGGGTGAACGCGTAGATCGGCACCGAGGAACGGATGCGCGACATGATCAACGGCGTGTAGCCACTTTCGGTCAGCGCGATGATCGCCTTCACGCCCGGGAAGTGGTTCGCGGTGTACATGGCCGCCAGGGCGATGCTCTGGTCGCAGCTTTCGAACTCTTTGCCGATGCGGTGGCTGGAGGTCTT
Organism: Pseudomonas sp. FH1; assembly: GCF_000510895.2. NCBI lineage: Bacteria > Pseudomonadati > Pseudomonadota > Gammaproteobacteria > Pseudomonadales > Pseudomonadaceae > Pseudomonas > Pseudomonas sp. FH1. The sequence continues at coordinate 44,994 of NZ_AOHM01000036.1, read as the reverse complement.
GCTGGTCGGGTGCTTTTCAGCGCCGAGGCAGATACGTGCCATGGCTTGCACGGCTTCCAGCGGGTACGGGCCAGCGGCGCTTTCGGCTGAGAGCATCACGGCGTCGGTGTAGTCGAGCACGGCGTTGGCCACGTCGGACACTTCGGCGCGGGTCGGCATCGGGTTCTGGATCATCGACTCCATCATCTGGGTCGCCACGATCACCGCTTTGTTGTGACGGCGTGCGTGCAGGATGATCTTCTTTTGGATACCGATCAGCTCGGCGTCACCGATTTCCACGCCCAGGTCGCCACGGGCAACCATCACCGCGTCGGAAGCCTTGATCAGGCCGTCGAGGGTTTCGTCATCGGCCACGGCTTCGGCGCGTTCGATCTTCGCCACCAGCCAGGCAGTACCACCGGCTTCGTCGCGCAGTTTACGAGCGTATTCCATGTCGGCGGCGTCGCGCGGGAAGGACACGGCGAGGTAGTCCACTTCCATTTCGGCGGCGAGCTTGATGTCGGCCTTGTCTTTTTCGGTCAGGGCCGGTGCGGTCAAGCCACCGCCACGACGGTTGATGCCTTTGTGGTCGGACAGCGGACCACCGATCAGCACGACGCAGTGCAGTTCAGTCGGGGTCGCGGTTTCGACGCGCATGACCACACGGCCATCGTCCAGCAACAGCTCGTCGCCGACGCCGCAGTCCTTGACCAGGTCCGGGTAGTCGATACCCACGACTTGCTGGTTGCCTTCGGTCAACGGGTGGCTGGTGGAGAAGGTGAATTGATCACCGATCTTCAGCTCGATCCGCTTGTTGGCGAATTTGGCGATACGGATTTTCGGTCCTTGCAGGTCACCCAGCAGTGCGACGAAGCGGCCGTGCTTGGCGGCCAGGTCACGCACCAGCTTGGCGCGAGCCTTGTGCTCGTCCGGGGTGCCGTGGGAGAAGTTCAGACGGGCAACGTCCAAACCAGCCAGAATCAGCTGTTCGAGGACTTCCGGCGAGTTGCTGGCCGGGCCAAGGGTGGCGACGATTTTGGTACGACGGACGGACATGCACAGACTCCTGAGTTCAAGCGCTGAGGAAGGCTACTATGCTCTTTCGTTGTAGTCATTGTTCGTTTGCACTACTTATCGACGATTGACTTGTTTTCGTTGTGGCGGAATACGAACATCCCTGAAGATTTTCGACGGGGGGTCGATACACTGCACAAGACAGGAGAACCCTCATGCGAATTTTGCTCATTGCTGCCCTGGCCGTCAGTGTTGTCGGCTGCACCCGCTGGTCGATGGACCATCACCTGAACAATGCCTACCGCGCCTACAAGGTCGGTGACTGCGAGCGCGTTACCCTGGAATTGTCCCAGGTCGACCGTGAAAGTCGCACCCGACGTTATGTACAGCCGGAAGTCTCGATGTTGCGCGGCCAGTGCCTGGAACGGCAGAAACTGTTCGTCGACGCGGTACAGACTTATCAATTCATCATCAATCAATACCCGTCGAGTGAGTACGCCTACCGTGCCCGCGCGAGGCTCGACACCCTGCAACAACTGGGGCATTACCCCGGTGCAAGCGTCGCGCAACCGCGTCCGGCGTCCTTGTGATGATATTCGTCATTCAATAACTGGCCCGTCGCCAGTCTTGGGCTATTCTTTGAATGTTCGTTTGTATAAGTTTCTTTGCAAACGGATGTTGGGCCCGGACTGGGTGGCTGTCTAGCGGCAGGCAATTGCCTGTTGTCGCCCCCAGATCCAGGGAGAGTGGGCGACGTCGCCCGTTCCGAATCACTGGCACGGCCGCAGTCATGGCCACTGGATGGCGATCTCACCATGTTTACCGACCGACGGATCGAGCGGCATCAGCTTCCTTATTTCCTGCAAGTGTTTAATCGTCTCACCGACAAGCCCATCGGGTTTTTGGGCAATGTCTCGGAAGACGGGCTGATGTTAATCAGCCAATTGCCCATGATGGTCGACGTGGACTTCGAACTGCGCTTGAAGATTCCAGGCGCTGACGACACTTTCCACCCCATCGATCTCACGGTGACCTGTCTGTGGAGTCATGAGGACATCAACCCGCAACACTACGATTCCGGGTTCAGGGTGCTCCACGCACCCGAAGAATATGGGCAGTTGATCAACGTCTTGTTGAATTACTTCAGCTTTGATCCGTTGCAGGCTTCGGCGTAGATGAATAACGTTGGCGCGCCCTTATCAGAGCACGCCGGCTTTCTTCCACCCCAGGTAACGTGTGACCAAGGCCGGTCCCAGTTCAGACGGTAAAGTGTCCAGTAGGGACAGGCCCTGGGCGCAGAGCCGGTCGTGCAGTTCGTTGCGGGTATTCAGGTAGTCGATGGTGCCGCTGTAGGCCAAGGCTTCGGGCAGGGTTTGTACGGGGGCTTGGCGCAGTTGATCAAGGGCTTCCTCGCGCAAACTGGCCACCAGCACCCTGTGATGGCGGCTGATGCGATTGACGGCCGTCAGCAGTGTTTCATCATCCTCATCCCGCAGGTTGGATATCACGATCACCAAAGCGCGCCGTTTCTGTCGAGCCAGCAGTTGGCTTGCTGCAGCCTGATAATCGGCAGCCCGGCGAGTGGTATCAAGGTCGTATACCGCGTTGAGCAACCGGTTCAACTGGCTACTGCCTTTGACCGGCGCCAGGTAGCGTGGCTGGTCACCGGCGAAGGTGCACAGCCCAACCGCATCCCCCTGGCGCAACGCGACGTAGCTGAGCAGCAGGCAGGCATTCAGGGCATGGTCAAAGTGGGACAGTTCGTCATCCTGGCTGCGCATGCGGCGGCCGCAATCGAGCATGAACACGATCTGTTGGTCACGCTCATCCTGGTACTCACGGGCAATGGGTGTGCGTTGCCGGGCCGTGGCTTTCCAGTCCATTTGCCGCAGGCTGTCACCCTCGCGAAACTCGCGTAACTGGTGAAACTCCAGTCCCAAGCCGCGGCGCTGCCGTTGGCGTACACCCAGTTGGCTCAGCCAGTTATCCACACCCTGCAGTTGGGCGCCGTAGAGACGGGCGAAGTCCGGATAGACGCGGGTGGTATCGCTCACGTCGATCAGTCGCCGTGCTGACCACAGGCCCATGGGGCTGGGCAGGAGAATTTCACAGCGGTTGAAACTGAAATGACCACGCCTCAAAGGGCGAAGGCGATAACCCAGCTCACTGCGTTCACCGGGGCGCAGGTCTATGGATTGGGGCATGTGCTCCACCGACAGCCCGTCAGGGACATGATCGAACACCTGCACGCTCAGTGTCTGCGGGAAGTCATGCTCGAGAACCAGGCGTATTTCCCCCCAGCGGCCCAGTGCCAGGCTTCCGGGCATTTGCCGTTGCACACGGGGCGAAGGGCGGCTACGCAGACGCATCGCATCCAGCAGCGCGAGCAGTAACAGCGCCAGTAGCAGGCCCCACGCGATGGAGTGCAAGGTGTCTGGCACCTTAAACTGCAACGCTGCCACAATGCCCAGCAGGATGTCCAAGCCCAGCAATACGCCAAGCCAGTTCAACAGCAGACGGGTCGGTTTCATGGGCGAGTCATTGCCGAGGCGCCGGGATCTGATCGAGCATTTGCTTGAGCACCTGGTCGACCTCCAGCCCGTCGATATCCAACTCTGGCGCGATGCGTACCCGATGGCGCAGCACTGCCAGCGCGCAACCCTTGATATCGTCCGGGGTGACGAACTCACCACCGCGCAACAGGGCACGGGCACGTGCGCCACGTACCAGGTCGATGGAAGCGCGTGGGCCAGCGCCGATGGCCAACCCTGGCCAGCTACGGGTGGCGCGCGCCAGCCGTACGGCATAGTCGAGCACTTGTTCGTCGAGTGCCAGTTCACTGGCTATCTGCTGAAGCCGCAGCACATCTTCGGCCAGCAGTACCGTACGCAAGGGTTGTACATCCAGCATGTCGGCGCGAGACGAGCGGGTGACTTCACGCACCATGTCCAGTTCTTGCTGCGCGTCGGGGTAATCCATGCGCACCTTGAGCATGAAGCGATCCAGCTCCGCTTCCGGCAGCGGGTAAGTACCTTCCTGTTCAATAGGGTTCTGGGTCGCCAGCACCATGAACGGTTGACCGATGGGCAACGCCTCGCCTTCGAGGGTGACTTGCCGCTCCTGCATGGCTTCGAGCAAGGCTGCCTGGGTCTTGGCCGGGGCACGGTTGATTTCGTCGGCCAGCAACAAATGGGTGAACACCGGCCCTTTGCGCAACTTGAACTGTTCAGTGTGCAGGTCATACACGGCGTGGCCGGTGACATCGCTCGGCATCAGGTCCGGGGTGAATTGAATACGCGCGAAATCCCCCTCAAAGCAACGTGCCAGGGCACGCACCAGCAGAGTTTTCCCCAGCCCCGGCACGCCTTCGAGCAGCACATGGCCGCCGGCGATCAGCGCGGTCAGGACATCGTCGATCACCGGATCCTGGCCAATCACCGCCTTGCGCAATTCCGTACGCAGGTCCTGGGCTTGCCTGCTGGCACGTTGCATGGTTTCGCTGGTCAGGGCAGTGGCGCTTGGAAGTTCGCTCATAGGGCATTCCTGAGGGTTTGCAGGCACGCGACCTGCCGGCTGAAATCGGCACTGGAAAGCCGTTTCTGCGGGAGTGGGTCAAGGACCTGGCTGATGACATGAAGGGGTTGGCGCGTCAGGTGTTCAAGCACCCGGCACTGAGCTGCACTGTCGAGGTGTTCAAAACCGGGGTGACGGTGCCGGGCCGCGCGCAGGATATCGCGCTGCAAAGCATGCAGGAGCGTGCCCTGGCCGCTGCGGCGCAGCAGGAAGTCGGCGCTGGCTTTAAGGTGTTCCTGCAATTGGCGGCGAGCATTGGAGGTTGGAGATCGAGTCGGGCCTTGACGCATACCGGCCCGCCACAGTGCCAGGGCTATCAGCGAAATAAGTGCGATCAGGGCCTGGGGAAAATACCGCATCAGTAACGTGAACAGGTCGTCGAAGTCACTGTTGAACAACAGGGTCACGGCCGTGCCCTGATTCAGGTACCACAGTAGCCAGGCATTGTCGTGCTTGCCGATGTTCGGGGTTTTCCACAAGTCACTGTCGGTGATCACTGTGACGCTGCCTTCCCCGAGGTCGAGTTGCATCAGGTGGCTCGACCTTGAGCTGTTGGCGGAAAATTGGGCCTGGTGCCTAGGGTCGGTGAGATTGAAATCCGTGTCGAAACTGAAGTGCGCCGAGGCGGTTTCATTGTCGACGTAGAGTTTGGTGAGGTCCTGGCTTTTGTTTTTAAGGGGCTTTTTACTGGAAGGCGCAGGTTCCTCAGGTTCGTCACTCAAGGTTTGGTGGATATGCAAGCGATCGAGCAGCAGGTCGCCACTTTTGCCGGTTTCCTCATCCCACAACGCCTCGGCTACAAGCAACAGATGACCGCCGGACTTGGCCCAGCTCAGCAGTTGCTCTACCTGGCGGGGTGACATGTTGCTGCGCTCGCCGAGCAGCAACAGGCTGTTGCCCTTGCCCGGTAGGGTAGTCAGTCGCTCCAGGCTGTTGGCGTGCTCAACGGTCACGCCTTGTTGGCGTAGAAAGTGTTCGGCTGCCAAGTAGGGGTTGGCCAAGGCTTCTGGAGAAGGGCCACGATCCACCACCTCGTCGTAGGGAATTGCCTTGGTCCACGCATAGAAGGCACCGGCTCCAAACACGCATGCCAACAATAGCCCGACCCACAGTAACGGCCGGTTCATTGGTTGCTCCCCGGGTTGAACAGGGTGCGCCAATCACTGCACAGTTTTTGCTGGGCTGAGGGGGGAGGCAGGTGATGACCGTAGGCAAGGTTCTGCCAGTGTTGGGTCAACTCATCGCTGAAAGCCAGGAGCTGCGGTTGTTGCAACCGTTGAACCCGCTCCAGGACCTGGCCTTCGGTATCAGCGCTTTTCAGCGGCACATTGAAATCATGCAACAGCCGACTGAGCAGGCCTCGATACAGTAGGCCAAGGGCTTCCCTGGGATGGGTGGCCCACAAATGCTCGGCGGCACTGGCCACATCGTCGGGCAACGTCTGCGTGTCCAGTTCAAGGCCGAACAGTTGCTTGGGAACGGGGCCGCCAACCTTGATCGTGTGAGGCCTGCGCCGATTGACAAAGGTGCGCAACCACTCACGATAACGCCACGCCAGCAGGAACAGGGCGCCGATCAGAAGCCCCCACAACAGCACCTCCAAGCCCAGCGCGATCGACTTGAAAGTATTGCTGTTGAAATTATCCAACAGCGCCTTCAGCCAGTCCGGAAGCTTGCCGTCGCTGTGAGCTTTGCTTTTAACCGACGGATTTTCTTCGCCAAAGCGATAGCGCGTGACGGTTTCCGGGTTCTTGAAGGGGGGCTTTTCCAGTAGGGACTGGACAGATTGGCTTGCGCTCTGAGTGCTCAGTGGTTTTGAGGGGCTGGACGCTTCTGCCATGACGTGCGCGCTGAATGGCAGCAGCGTCAGCCCGATCATCAGCAACAGCAGCGGCGCCACATTGCTCAGACGTTGACGGAGGCGACGGAAGACCAACTCCAGGTCCCAGGCCTCCAATACAGTGCGGCGGTTGAGGTAGAGGCTGAAACCGCAGGCTACATAGATGGGTTCCCAAAACACCAGGATCAAGGCGTAGAAGGCGTTGCCCAAATGTTCCAGCCATAACCCTTCCGAGCTTGTCGCCAGTACCAGGCGCTGCCAATCCCAATCCATCTCGACGTTTTGGGGAATGAATAGGTAGAAGAGCGCCATGCAACCGAACCACAAGCCGATCTCCAGGTGCACCCCAATGGTGGTCAACCAGCGTGCGGCCCCGGCATTACGTTGCTGCAGTACACCCAGTCGTTTTTGGCGTGCGGGCCCATCCAGGCCTTCGAGCTGGCTGACCGGCATCACAAAGCTGCGGCTCAGACTGAACCGGCGCCAGGTGAGGCTGGCCAACAGTTGACCCTTGAGCAGGCGCGGCCACTGACGAACGGCCTGCTTGATGCTGGGTGTTTCGCCAAACAGGGCCTTGGACAAGATATACAGGGGGAGGCGATCAAAGGCCGGCTTGAGCCACCAGAACAGGAACATTGCGGTGGACGGGTACTTCCACAGCAGTGCCGTGAGCACGGCGAACACTGGCAGCGTCACCAACGCCCAACTGCCCATCAACAGCAGGCGATGCTCACGGGCCATCAATACGCCAAGATCCATCGCCTCCCAGGCAGTACGTGGGCGGATTGCCACGCTGGCATCACTGAGGCGCATGGCGAGTCCTTCCGGCAAGGCTCAAGTAAGCGACTACCAGCAGCCACAGCGCCGCGCCAACCAGGTACTTGACCCAGGGCGCTATCAGGGTGGTGGATGACCAGTACGCCTCAATGAAGGCTGCGATCAACAGGAAGAGCATGACGCCGCATAACATTTGCACGCTCTTGCGCGCCGCCAGCCGCAGTGATTCGCCGCGGGTCAACTGCCCGGGAGCGATCAGCGCCCAGCCCAGTTGCAAACCCGCGGCACCGGCGAGGGCGATGGCCGTCAGCTCGAAGGCCCCATGCCCGATCACGAATGACCAGAAGGTCTGCCCGTAGCCGATTTCGGTCAGATGCCCGGAGACCGCACCGATGACCAGGCCGTTGAAAATCAGGAAGAACACGCTGCCCAGCCCGAACAGTAATCCGGCAGCAAAGGTCTGGAACGCGATACCGATGTTGTGCATCACGTAGTAGCCGAACATCATCCAGTCTTCGCTCGAGGCACGCTCAGCGGTGCGGCCCAGGCGGCTGGCATCAGGGTCATACATGCCCTGCATCTCGGCAACCTGCTGGGGACTGACGATGCTGTAGATCAGGTCGGGAAACAGGTAGACCAGCAACGCGATACCCACCAGGCTGCCAAAGAACAGCAGGCTGGCTACCAGCACGAAACGCCACTGTTCCCGCACCAACCGAGGAAAATCGGCAAGTACGAAACTCAGCACATTTGCCGTCAATTGGCTGCGATGGCGGTAGAGTTGTTGATGGCCGCGCAAGGCCAGTTGTTGCAAGGGGTCTACTAAATAGCTGCTATAGCCGCGTTCCTGGGCCAGGGCCAGGTGCTGGCACAAGCGTCGGTACTGATGGGGGAAATCGGCCATGTCACTGGTTTTAACCTTGCCTTGTTCCAACTGTTGCAGGTGTTGGGCAAACGCCTGCCATTGAGGCTGGTGACGGCTTTCGAAAAGACTCTGCTTCATGTTGGCCCCAACAGGCCACGGGCCACGCCGTTGAGTTGTTCCACGGCGCGGGCCGTGGATACCTGCAACGGGGTGGCGAGAATTGAGGCCAACTCGTGAACGCGTTCGGTGGACAGTTCACCTTGGCGTTCCGCGAAGCCAAGGATGGCCCGTTGTTCACTCAGCTCCAGGGCGAAGGGCAGGCGTAGGGCGGCAGCTTGAGGAATCTTTGGACGTACCAGCGGTTGTTCCCGGTAGATCACCAGTGTACCGGCGGCCAGGTCGCCCAGGCGCTTGAAATGAGGATGCTGCAGGCAACTGATCGCGCCCAGGAAGTAACCGAAGGGCAGCATGTCGACAAACCGCAGCAGATTACGGATCAGTGACGCGGACCAGCCGACCGGGGTGCCGTCATCGTGGACTACCCGCAAACCCATGACTTGCTTGCCGGGCGAACAACCCTGGTTGAGCACCTCGAACAGCACCATGTACCACCAACTGATCAGGAACAGCAGCAGCGAACCCAGGCCGATGCCGACATTGCCAAGCAAGGCCAATGGCACCAGCAGAACGCCCATCACCACCCCGCGCAACCCCAGGTCGAAAGCAAAGGCCAGCGCACGTGGCATCAGGCCAGCGGGGCGCAGCGGCAGGTCGATGCCCTCCGGGGTTTCGATCTGGTAGCGGGTGTCCAATGGGGCTGACGGCATCGCGATCCTTGGCAGTGCAGAATGGCTGGGAGACACGGATGCTAGCAGTGTCGGCGATGGAAGCAACCATTCAAGGTTTTGCTGGATGTTTGTACAGTTGATTTGGTGCTGGTCGCGGACGCCGTCCAGCGCCTAGACTTTGTCGATCTTCAGTACAGGAATAGCCCGTGACCTCCATTTTCTGGTACGACTATGAAACCACCGGCATCAATCCGCGCAGTGATCGCCCGCTCCAGGTAGCGGGCATTCGAACGGACCACGAACTCAATGAGATCGGCGAGCCGGTCAATCTTTATTGCCAGCCCAGCGACGATATCCTGCCCCATCCCGTCGCTTGCGCCATTACCGGTATCACCCCAGCAATCCTCGCGGAAAAAGGCCTGGCCGAGGCCGATTTCATGACTCGGGTGCATGCCGAGCTGGCGGCTCCGGGTACGTGTGGCGCCGGGTACAACACCTTGCGCTTTGACGATGAAATGACGCGCTACAGCCTGTACCGCAACTTTTTCGACCCTTACGCACGTGAGTGGCAGGGCGGTAACAGTCGTTGGGATCTCATCGACGTGATCCGCACCGCCTACGCCCTGCGCCCGGAGGGTATTGCATGGCCGCAACAGGATGGGCGCGTCACGCTCAAGCTGGAGCGCCTGACCGAAGCCAACGGTATCGATCATGGCCAGGCGCACGATGCTCTGTCTGACGTGCGAGCCACGATTGCCCTGGCCCGATTGGTTCGTGAGAAACAGCCCAAGCTGTATAAATGGCTGTTTCAACTGCGCAGCAAGCAGGCGGTGATGGACCAGGTGCGATTGCTGCAGCCCATGGTGCATATCTCCGGGCGTTTTTCCGCCGAGCGTCATTACCTGGGCGTGGTATTGCCATTGGCGTGGCACCCGCGCAATCGCAATGCACTGATCGTCTGCGACCTTGGGCTCGATCCTCAAGGGTTGTTGGACCTGGATGCCGATACCTTGCGTCAGCGTCTCTATACCCGTCGTGACGATCTTGCCGAGGGCGAGTTGCCGGTGCCGCTTAAGTTGGTGCACATCAATCGCTGCCCTGTGGTTGCTCCCTTGAATGTGCTTCGGGCAGAAGATCGTGAGCGTCTGCACTTGGACATGGATCTTTTTCAGGCGCGCGCCCTGCGGCTAACTGACGCACAGGAACTTTGGCGCGATAAATTGGCGGCCATTTATGCCGAGGAAGATTTCGTGCCGAGTTCAGACCCGGAGCAACAGCTTTACGATGGCTTTATCGGAGATCGTGATCGGCGCTTATGTGAACAAGTCCGGATGGCCGAGCCTGCGCAATTAGCTCGCCAGCAATGGCCTTTTGATGATCATCGTTTACCTGAATTACTGTTTCGCTACCGAGCGCGTAACTTCCCCGATACCTTGAACAGTGAGGAGCAACAACGCTGGCAGCTTTTCTGTCAGCAACGTTTGTCGGACCCAGAGTGGGGGGCGCCAAATACCCTTGCAGCATTTAAGCAGGCTAAACAGGAATTTGCCGTTAGTGCGACGCCTTTTCAGGCGGAGGTGCTTGAGCAGTGGCAGGAATATGCCGACGCGCTGGCCCATAAGGTGAATCTGTAGTCGGCTCTCATACAATACACAGGCAATTAAAAACGCCAGCAAGCTGGCGTTTTTAATGTATCGCGTATCAGGCGCAGGCCTGGCGAGGCTTAGCCCAGCAGGGTAGCCCAGCCTTCAACCACGTCACCGCCCCACTTGGCTTTCCACTCTTTCAGGGTTTTGTGGTTGCCACCTTTGGTTTCAATCACTTCGCCGTTGTGTGGGTTTTTGTACTGTTTGACTTTGCGAGCACGCTTGGTGCCGGTAGTTTTCACAGCGCCACGCGGTGCTTTAACTTTCGATTCTGGATCCAGCAGCGCGATGATGTCACGCAGGGATTTGGAGTACTCACCCATCAGGGCGCGCAGTTTGCCTTCGAATTCCAGCTCGGTTTGCAGTTTGTCGTCTTGGGACAGGTTCTTCAAACGGGCTTGCAGCTCTTTGATAGCTTCTTCGGTGGCACGGTATTCGTTGATCAGAGACATGTGGACTACCTTATGTAGAGCGCTGATTGACAGGGAGAGTGGCCCAATAATAGTCAGGCAGTTTGCCCAAGTAAACATTTAAGCTCGCATTTATGTGAATTACTTTGAATGTTTGTAGCGTTGCTATGCATTCGAGTTAATTACTAGGGCGTAGGCCTTAAGATAATCTCGTTGAAATACGGGGAACAGCCGTAGGTTGAGGGAGTAGATTCATATAAAGGTGGTAAAACCATAGGCTATTAAGGGGCAAGCCGTCGGCCAGCGATCAGAATAAGCGTCAACGAATACTGCAGTTTTCCTGCGCAATCGCTAGAATGGCGGCCTTTGCGAAGTTCTGGAGTTTCCCCCTAATGCGCACTTTTCGGCTGGTGATTGCTTGCCCGGACCGGGTTGGCATCGTTGCCAAGGTCAGTAACTTTCTGGCCTCCCACAACGGTTGGATCACCGAGGCGAGTCATCACTCGGACAATCTCAGCGGTTGGTTCTTCATGCGTCACGAGATTCGTGCCGATTCGCTGCCTTTTGGTCTTGATGCCTTCCGCGACGCGTTTGCGCCCATCGCCGAAGAGTTTTCGATGACCTGGCATATCACCGACACCGAGCAGAAAAAACGCGTGGTGTTGATGGCCAGCCGTGAATCCCACTGCCTGGCCGACTTGCTGCATCGCTGGCACAGCGATGAGCTGGACTGCGAGATCGCGTGTGTGATTTCCAACCATGATGACCTGCGCAGCATGGTCGAGTGGCATGGCATCCCGTACTACCACGTGCCGGTCAATCCGCAGGACAAAGAGCCGGCGTTCGCCGAGGTCTCGCGTCTGGTCAAGCAACACGAAGCCGACGTGGTGGTGCTGGCGCGCTACATGCAGATCCTGCCACCGGAACTCTGCCGCGAATACGCTGGCAAGGTGATCAACATTCACCACAGCTTCCTGCCGTCGTTCGTCGGCGCCAAGCCGTACCACCAGGCGTCGCTGCGGGGTGTGAAGTTGATCGGCGCTACTTGCCACTACGTCACCGAAGAACTGGACGCCGGCCCGATCATCGAGCAGGACGTGGTGCGTGTCAGCCACAGCGACAGCATTGAAGACATGGTGCGTTTCGGCCGTGACGTCGAGAAGATGGTGCTGGCCCGTGGCCTGCGTTACCACTTGGAAGACCGCGTGCTGGTGCATGGCAACAAGACGGTCGTGTTCTGATCGACCTGTTGTGATTGAAGAATGAAGGGCCTGGGCGTTAAATCGATCCAGGCCCTTTTTCTTTGTACGCTGCCGAGGATTGAATCATGAGTGATCCGCTGGACAAAGCCACTTCAAAAGCCCCCGCCACATTAGGGGAGGGCTGTTTGAGTCGATACGACCCGGATGACCTGAGCAGCGAGGACGGCACCGAGTTTCCCGGCGCCGCCGAACTGTGGGAGCAGGAGCAGGCCAGGTCCGAGACCAAGGACGCCTGATCAGATCCGGAAACTGCCAACCAATTGTTTCAACCGTGCAGCCTGTTGTTCCAGGTCGGCACAAGCACGCAACGTGGATTGCAGGTTTTCCACACCTTCCTGGTTGAGGGTGTTGATCTCGGTAATGTCCATGTTGATCGACTCCACTACCGAGGTCTGTTCCTCTGTGGCGGTGGCGACGGACTGGTTCATGCCATCAATTTCGCCGATGCGTTGGGTCACGCTGTTCAGGCGTTCGCCGGCCAGGTTGGCGATATCGACACTTTCAAGACTGTGGCGCTGGCTTTCACCCATGGTGCTGACCGAGTCCCGCGCGCCGACTTGCAGTTCCTCAATCATCTTCTGCACCTGTTGCGCCGATTCCTGAGTGCGATGCGCCAGGTTGCGCACTTCATCCGCGACCACCGCAAACCCACGCCCGGCTTCCCCAGCACGCGCCGCTTCGATGGCAGCGTTCAATGCCAGCAGGTTGGTTTGCTGGGAAATACTGGTGATCACTTCAAGGATCTGCCCGATATTCACGGTCTTGCTATTGAGCGCTTCGATGTTGCTGCTGGAGGCGCTGATCATCGACGACAACTGGTTCATCGCCTTGATGTTGCGTTCCACCACTTGCTGGCCATCCTCAGCCAGATGCCGTGCATCGCTGGCCTGATGGGAGGCCTGCGCTGCATTGCGCGCGATTTCCTGGGCCGCAGCGCCCAGTTCATTGATGGCGGCGGCGACGCTGTTGGTGCGATTGGCCTGCTCATCGGAATTGACCATCGACGAGTTGGAGGCGCTGACCACCCGCAGTGCCACTTCATTTACCTGTTCGGTGGCCGAAGACACTTCGCGGATCGACGTATGAATACGCTCCACGAAGCGGTTGAAGGCGTTACCCAGCGTGCCGAATTCATCGTGGTTCTGGATGGTCAGGCGGCGGGTCAGGTCGCCCTCGCCATCGGCGATGTCCTGCATGGCGCGGGTCATCACGTGCAGTGGTTGCAACAGGATACGGATCAGCATGCCGAGCAGGGCGATGATGATCACCACCGCAATGAGCGTGGCGATGACCGCTGAGGTGCGGAATTCGCTGAGCATGGCGAAGGATTTGTCTTTATCGACTGAAATGCCGAGGTACCAGTTTACCGAGGGCAGGCCCTTGATCGGAGTGAAGGTCACGATGTTGTCTTTGCCGTTGGCCTCGACTTCGCTGAAGTCTGCGCTGATCTTCGGCGTATTTTTCGGATACACGTCGGCCAGGGTCTTCATCACCAGGTTTTTGTCCGGGTGTACCAGTACCTTGCCGTCGGCGCTGACCAGGAACGCATAGCCCATACCGCCGAAATTAAGCGCGCCGATGTTATCCACCAGGGTTTGCAGGCTCAGGTCACCGCCGACCACGCCGATGCTTTGGGTGCCTTGGTTGCTGGGAGTGGCAACGGAAATGATCAACTTGCCGGTGGCCGCATCGATATAGGGCTCGGTCAGGGTTGAACCGTTGCTGCTCTGGGCGCCCTTGTACCAAGGGCGGACACGCGGGTCGAAACCGTCCGGCATCTTGGTGTCGGGGCGGATGGTGAAGGCGCCTTTGCTGTCACCGACGTAGGTCGCCATGAAGGAGGACGTCAGGGTTTTCTGTTCCAGCAGGCTGGCAACAACCGAAGGCTCGGGGTTGATGGCGATGTTTTGCGCGGCGTTTTCCACCAGGGCAATGCGCCCGGTAAGCCAAGTTTGAATGTTGCTGGCGGTAACATCGCCCATTTCATGCAGGTAGTTGTTGAGATCGTCGCGTATCGCGTTGCGTTGCAGGTAGTCGTTGTAGAGGGTAAACAGCGCGAATGCGGCAATGACGATAAGGGAGGCTGCAAGCAGGATTTTGTGGCTGAAGCGCAGATTTTTATTCATGGCTTGTAGGGTCCGCTAAGGTCTTAATATCCGAAGCGCGTCCTTATGGGAGGCGCAAATGGCAGCGTCAAAAAAGGTGTGATACTTCTTGTGATGGTTCCGGTGGTCCCTGTGGGAACTATCTGACCTATTTTTAGACTTTGTGGGTCTCACACTTCTTTGTATCGACCTGGCCGCACTAAAGATTAACCATGGGTGACGAAATGCCTGACTCCACGCAACTGCTAATCGGCGCCGGCCTCGACGGCCAGCCCATCGCCCAGGCCATGCGCCTGGCCAACCGTCACGGGTTGATCGCCGGTGCCACCGGCACGGGCAAGACTGTCACGCTGCAACGCCTGGCCGAAGCCTTCAGTGATGCCGGCGTGGCGGTGTTTGCGGCGGATATCAAGGGTGACTTGTGCGGCCTGGGCGCTGCGGCGAACCCGCAGGGCAAGGTGGCCGAGCGCATCGCCGGCATGCCGTTCCTCAATTACACGGCCAAGGCTTATCCGGTCACGCTGTGGGATATCCACGGGCAATCCGGTCATCCGTTGCGCACTACGATCAGCGAAATGGGCCCATTGCTGCTCGGTAGCCTGTTGGAACTCACCGACAGCCAGCAATCGGCGCTTTACGCGGCGTTCAAGGTCGCAGACCGCGAAGGCTTGTTGTTGCTGGACCTCAAGGACCTCAAGGCGCTCCTCAATCATCTGCGCTACCACCCCGAACTGTTGGGCGAAGACGCGGCGCTGATGACCACCGGTTCCAGCCAGGCGTTGTTGCGACGCCTGGCGGTGCTGGAGCAGCAGGGCGCCGAAGCTTTGTTCGGCGAGCCGGCCCTGCAGTTGGAAGATATCCTGCAGCCCACCAGTGACGGGCTTGGTCGCATCCATCTACTGGACGCGAGCCGTCTGGTTCACGAAGCGCCGAAGGTGTACGCGACCTTCCTGCTGTGGCTGCTGGCGGAGCTGTTCGAGCAACTGCCCGAGCGCGGTGATGCCGACAAGCCGTTACTCGCACTGTTCTTTGATGAGGCGCACTTGCTGTTCGCCGACACGCCCAAGGCGTTGCAGGAGCGACTGGAGCAAGTGGTGCGGCTGATCCGTTCAAAAGGCGTTGGCGTGTATTTTGTCACCCAGTCGCCAGGCGACCTGCCGGACAGCGTGCTGGCGCAACTCGGCCTGCGCATCCAGCATGGCCTGCGGGCGTTCACGACGAAAGAGCAGAAATCCCTACGCGCCGTAGCCGACGGTTTTCGGCCGAACCCGGCCTTTGATGCCCTTTCGGTATTGACCGAGTTGGGCACGGGCGAGGCGTTGGTGGGCACGCTGCAGGAAAAAGGCACGCCGGAAGTCGTCCAGCGTGTATTGGTTGCACCGCCGCAGTCGCGGATCGGGCCGCTCAGCGAAGCCGAACGCGCTGCATTGGTGGCCAGTTCACCGTTGCAGGGTCGGTATGACAAGCCGATTGATCGGGACTCCGCTTATGAAGTGCTGATGGCACGCAAAGAGCTTGGGCCAACCGAAGAGGCCAAGCCGGCCGCCGAGGAGCCTAGCTTCACCGACAGGGCCGGGGCGTTTCTCGGCACAACCGCAGGTAAGGCGCTGAAGTCCGCAATGCAGCAAGCCGCCAATCAGATGGGGCGACAATTGGTCCGTGGTTTGTTGGGGTCGTTGTTGGGCGGCAGCAAACGCAAGTAGCGATTCAGGGCTTGGCTTTGGCGTGGGCCGCCAGCCGTTCAAGCGCCGCGCGCAAGCCTGGGTTGCTGATCCCGTCGGCCGTTGCCTGAATGGCTTCGGCCGCATGGGTCGACAAATCATGAATGTGTTCTGCCACGCCAGGTTGGGTGGTGGGCGGTTGCACCTTGAACTGGATGCGCGTCAAGCCAGCGAATTCATCAAAGGCCATCAATTGGCGCTGCAGGCGTTTTTGCTGATAGCGCAAGCGTGTCGCCCAGTGGCCATCTGTGACAATCAGCAGCAGGTTGCCTTCACGCCAGGACGCCACGCGGCAATGTTCGCGTGCGGCCGGTTGCAACTGGGTTTCGAGCAGTCGTTGCAGGCGGCCCAGGCGTTGCGCATGGCCAAAGATGGCTTTCAGCGGCTTGGCATCGCGAAGCAACACGGCGGGAGCGCGGGCTGATAAGGGGCGAAACGCCATTATTTGACACCTTAAGTAACAGAGCCACCATCTTAGCAGAACGCGCCTGAACGCCCCCAGCCAATGCATTCGTAGGGTTTTGTTCATGAAATCAATTGGTAACTTCTTCGCTCCATGGGTTGAAGTTCCGACAAAAGCCCTTATTTTAAACAAGCCCTCTCACAGCACCATGCCAGCATCGGGGAACAACGCCACTTTCCTCACCCACGAATCCGGGTAGAATGCGCGTTCGCATGCGGCCGTGAGGGCTGCTCGGGCCACTCACGGTGCGCCCTCCATCCCTATGTGTGGAAGAACCTGCCGATATGTTTGCGCCTTTGTTAAAGAAACTTTTTGGAAGCAAGAATGAGCGCGAAGTCAAACGCATGCTCAAGACGGTGCAGCTGGTCAATGCCTTCGAAGAGCAGATGGTTGCCCTTTCGGACGAGCAATTGCGCGCCAAGACCCAAGAGTTCAAGGCCCGCATAGCTAAAGGTGAAACCCTCGACAAGCTGCTGCCCGAAGCCTTTGCGGTCGCCCGTGAAGCCGGTAAGCGTGTCATGGGCATGCGCCACTTCGACGTCCAGTTGATCGGCGGCATGACCTTGCATGAAGGCATGATTGCCGAAATGCGTACCGGTGAAGGCAAGACCCTGGTGGCAACCCTGGGCGTTTACCTCAACGCACTGTCCGGCAAGGGCGTGCACGTTGTGACGGTGAACGACTACCTGGCCCGCCGGGACGCCAACTGGATGCGCCCGCTGTATGAATTCCTCGGCCTGACCGTCGGCGTGGTTACGCCGTTCCAGCCGCCGGAAGAGAAGCGCGCTGCCTACGCTTGCGACATTACCTACGGCACCAACAACGAATTCGGTTTCGACTACCTGCGCGACAACATGGCGTTCAGCATGGATGAAAAATTCCAGCGCGAACTCAACTTTGCCGTGATCGACGAAGTCGACTCCATCCTCATCGACGAAGCCCGTACCCCGCTGATCATCTCCGGCCAGGCCGAAGACAGCTCGCGCCTGTACACCGAAATCAACAAGTTGATTCCGCGCCTGGAGCAGCACATCGAGGAAGTGGAAGGCGTGGTGACCAAAGAAGGTCACTTCAGCATCGACGAGAAGACCCGCCAGGTCGAACTCAACGAAGCCGGTCACCAGTTCGTCGAAGAAATGCTGACCCAGATCGGCGAGCTGGCCGAGGGTGAAAGCCTGTACTCGGCACACAACCTGGGCCTGTTGACCCACGTGTATGCCGGCCTGCGCGCCCACAAGCTGTTCCATCGCAACGTCGAATACATCGTGCAGGACGGCCAGGTCGTGCTGGTTGACGAACACACCGGCCGTACCATGCCGGGTCGTCGTTTGTCCGAAGGCCTGCACCAGGCCATCGAAGCCAAGGAAATGCTCAACATCCAGGCAGAAAGCCAGACGTTGGCGTCCACTACCTTCCAGAACTACTTCCGTCTGTACAACAAACTGTCCGGCATGACCGGTACGGCCGACACCGAAGCGTTCGAGTTCCACCAGATCTACAACCTGGCCGTGATGGTCATTCCGCCGAACAAACCGTTGGCGCGTAAAGACTTCAACGACCTGGTGTTCCTGACGGCCGAAGAGAAATACGCGGCCATCATCAACGACATCAAGGACGGCATGGCCCAGGGTCGCCCGATCCTGGTGGGTACCGCCACCATCGAGACTTCCGAGCACGTATCGAACCTGCTCAACAAGGAAGGCATCGAGCACAAGGTCCTCAACGCCAAGTTCCACGAAAAAGAAGCCGAGATCATTGCCCAGGCCGGTCGCCCAGGCGCACTGACCATCGCCACCAACATGGCCGGTCGTGGTACCGACATCCTGTTGGGCGGTAACTGGGAAGTTGAAGTCGCGGCACTGGAAAACCCGAGCCCTGAGCAGATCGCCCAGATCAAGGCTGACTGGCAGAAACGCCACCAGGCCGTGCTGGAATCCGGTGGCCTGCAGGTGATCGCTTCCGAGCGTCACGAATCGCGCCGTATCGACAACCAACTGCGTGGTCGTGCCGGTCGCCAGGGTGACGCCGGTTCCAGCCGCTTCTACCTGTCCCTGGAAGACAGCCTGATGCGCATCTTCGCTTCGGACCGCGTGAAGAACTTCATGAAGGCCTTAGGGATGCAGTCCGGTGAAGCGATTGAACACCGCATGGTGACCAACGCCATCGAGAAGGCCCAGCGCAAGGTCGAGGGCCGCAACTTCGATATCCGTAAGCAACTGCTCGAGTTCGATGACGTCAACAACGAACAGCGTAAAGTGATCTATCACATGCGTAACACGTTGCTGGCCGCCGACAACATTGGCGAGACCATCGCTGATTTCCGTCAGGACGTGCTCAACGCTACCGTCAGCGCACACATCCCGCCACAGTCCCTGCCGGAGCAGTGGGATGTTGCCGGCCTGGAAGCCGCGTTGAAGAGCGACTTCGGTGTGGACCTGCCGGTTCAGCAGTGGCTGGACGAAGACGATCACCTGTACGAAGAAACGCTGCGCGAGAAGCTGATGACCGAGCTGCTGGCGGCGTACAACGAGAAAGAAGAGCAGGCGAGTGCCGAAGCACTGCGCACCTTCGAGAAGCAAATCGTACTGCGCGTACTGGACGACCTGTGGAAAGACCACCTGTCGACCATGGACCACCTGCGTCACGGTATCCACCTGCGTGGCTACGCCCAGAAGAACCCGAAGCAAGAGTACAAGCGCGAGTCGTTCACGCTGTTCTCCGAACTGCTGGATTCGATCAAGCGCGATTCGATCCGCGTGCTGTCCCACGTTCAGGTGCGTCGCGAAGACCCGATCGAGGAAGAAGCCCGCCTGCGTCAGGAAGCCGAGGCTCTGGCTGCGCGCATGCAGTTCCAGCATGACGAAGCACCGGGCCTGGAAGCGCCTGAGGTATTGGGCGAAGAGGTCGACGTGGCCCTGGCTCAAACCCCGGTTCGCAATGACCAGAAGCTGGGCCGCAACGAGCTGTGCTACTGCGGTTCGGGCAAGAAGTTCAAACACTGCCACGGCCAGATCGAATAAGATTTTTGCCTGACGCTGCAACACCCCGCGCCGCGACCGGCCTCTGCCGTCGCGGCGTTTTGCCATTAATTTCGCCGTCGCTTACGACGGCACAGACATCATCTGATTTTTAAGGAGCGCATTCATGGCTGTTGGTCTTGGTCCTTTGCCCACATTGCACCCGGTTGCCGGTTTTGAACTCGGTATCGCTTCGGCCGGCATCAAGCGCCCTGGGCGCAAGGATGTGGTGGTGATGCGCTGTGCCGAAGGCTCGACCGTCGCCGGTGTGTTCACCCTCAACGCGTTCTGCGCCGCACCGGTGATCCTGGCCAAGCAGCGCGTTGCCGGCACGATCCGTTACCTGCTGACCAACACCGGCAATGCCAACGCAGGTACCGGCGAGCCAGGCCTGGTGGCGGCTGCACGCACTTGCGCCAAGCTGGCCCAGCTGACCGGCGTGGACGCCAGCCAAGTGCTGCCGTATTCCACCGGCGTGATCGGTGAGCCATTGCCGGTAGAAAAAATCGAAGGCGCGCTGCAAGCTGCGCTGGACGACCTGTCTGTGGATAACTGGGCCGCGGCAGCAACCGGCATCATGACCACCGACACCCTGCCCAAAGGCGCGAGCCGCCAGTTCGTGCACGATGGCGTAACCGTCACCGTGACCGGTATCAGCAAGGGCGCGGGCATGATCCGCCCGAACATGGCTACCATGCTCGGATACATTGCCACCGACGCCAAAGTTTCCCGCGACGTGCTGCACAGCCTGATCCTCGACGGCGCCAACAAGTCGTTCAACCGCATCACCATCGATGGCGACACCTCGACCAACGACTGCTGCATGCTGATCGCCACCGGCCAGGCCAACCTGCCGGAAATCACCGAGGCCAGCGGCCCGTTGTTCGCGGCGTTGAAGCAGGCGGTGTTCGAAGTGTGCATGGACGTGGCCCAGGCCATCGTGCGTGACGGCGAGGGCGCCACCAAGTTTGTTACTGTTGAAGTGAATGGCGGCGGTAATCATCAGGAATGCCTGGACGTTGGCTACACCGTGGCGCATTCGCCGCTGATCAAGACGGCGCTGTTCGCCTCTGACCCGAATTGGGGCCGTATCCTGGCCGCTGTGGGCCGTGCCGGCGTGCCGGACCTGGACGTGAGCAAGATCGACGTGTTCCTCGGCGACGTGTGCATCGCCAGCCGTGGCGCCCGTGCCGAGACCTACACCGAAGCCCAGGGCTCGGCGGTGATGCAACAGGAAGAAATCACCATCCGCATCGAGTTGGGTCGCGGCGCGTGCAGCGAAACCATCTGGACCACCGACCTGTCCCACGAGTACGTGAAGATCAACGCGGAATACCGTACCTAAGAGGATAAGCGCGGTGAAACGAGTGCATGTAGCAGCCGCGGTGATCCGCGGTGTCGATGGCAGGATCCTGTTGGCGCGCCGCGCCGATACCCAGCATCAGGGCGGCCTCTGGGAATTTCCCGGCGGCAAGGTGGAGGCCGATGAATCGGTCGCCAGCGCGCTGTCCCGCGAATTGCAGGAAGAGCTGGGTATACAGGTCACCACCGCGCGGCCGCTGATCAAGGTGCAGCACGACTATCCGGACAAACAGGTGTTGCTGGATGTCTGGGAAGTGTCGGCGTTTACCGGCGAGCCTCATGGTGTTGAAGGGCAACCGTTGGAATGGGTCGCTCCTCGGGACCTGATCAACTACGAGTTCCCGGCAGCCAATGCGCCGATTGTGGCGGCGGCGCGTTTGCCGGCTGAATACCTGATCACCCCAGGCGAACTGGAAACCCCGACGTTACTGCGGGGTATTCAGAAAGCCATTGCTGGCGGTATCAAGTTGGTGCAACTGCGTGCGCCCAACGGCTACGACCCCAAATACCGTGACCTCGCGGTGGATGCGGTGGGGCTGTGCGCGGGTAAGGCACAACTGATGCTCAAGGGGCCGTTCGAGTGGCTGGGGGATTTTCCTTCGGCCGGTTGGCACATGACCTCGGCACAACTGCGTAAATACGCGAGCAAAGGTCGACCGCTTCCTAAAGATCGTTGGTTGGCGGCGTCTTGCCACAATGCCGAGGAGCTGGCGCTGGCGGAAATGATGGACGTGGATTTCGTCACGCTGTCGCCGGTACAGCGGACCCAGACTCACCCCGATGCCCAGCCATTGGGATGGGAGCAGGCGGCAGAGTTGATCCGTGGGTTCAGCAAACCGGTGTTTCTGTTGGGCGGGGTGGGGCCTGCCGAGCGAGAGCAGGCTTGGGAAGTGGGGGCCCAAGGTGTGGCGGGTATTCGCGCGTTCTGGCCTCAGGTTTGATGCGGACACTGTGGTGAGCGGGGCAAGCCCGCTCACTACAGGTTTGGCGTTTTCATTGGGTTAGTGTGGCTTAGCGGCCGCTTGCCATAACACCTCAGCCACACCCTGGCGCTTGGCAATCACCCGCGCCGCCACAAACAGCAAATCCGACAACCGATTGATGTACGCCAACCCCACCCCTTCCAACGGTTCCACCGCATTCAATTGCTGACACCGCCGCTCCGCACTGCGCGCCAGGCTGCGGCACACATGGGCTTGGGCGATCAATGCCGAGCCACCGGGCAGGATGAAGTTCTCCAGCGGCCCCACTTCCTCATTCCAGCGGTCAATCGCGGCTTCCAGCCGATCCACTTCCGCAGCGTTCAAGGCTTTGTACACCGGCATTGCCAGTTCACCGCCCAGATCGAACAAACGATGCTGGCAAGGCGTTAGCACCTCGATCACATCCTTCAGTTCCGGATGTTTGCCACTCTGCTCTTCCAGGCTGGCCAGCAATAAACCCAACTGGCTGTTCAGCGTATCCACCTCACCAATCGCTTCCACCCGTGGGTGGTCCTTGGGCACGCGGCGGCCATCGCCCAGGCCGGTTTCGCCCTTGTCGCCGGTGCGGGTGTAGATCTTCGACAGGCGAAAGCCCATGGTCAGTGCTCCAGTTGGTTCAGTTCGTAAGGGGGCAGTTGGCTACCGGCCAACGGCAGGCGCAGGGTGAAGCAGGTGCCTTGGCCCAGGGTGGAATGCACTTCCATCTGGCCCTTGTGGTTGTTGGTGATGATGAAATACGACACCGACAGCCCGAGCCCTGTGCCCTGGCCGATTTCCTTGGTGGTGAAGAACGGCTCGAAGGTGCGTTTGCGCACGTTCTCGCTCATGCCGATGCCGTTGTCTTCCACTTGGATCTCCGCCCACGGCGGGTTGAGGCGCGTGCGCAGGATGATGCGCCCCGGCTCGCTGTCGTCTTCACGCAAATGGATGGCCTGGGCGGCGTTTTTCAGCAGATTGAGCAGCACCTGTTCCAGCTCGTTGGCGGTGCCGGGCACCGGGCCGAGTTGAGGGTCGAACTGGCGGATGATGGCCTGGCCCTTGAAGTCGAAGCCGATGGCCAGGTCGAAGTCATTGCCAGCGATTTCCACAGCCTGGTCGATCAGCGCCGGCAAATCGCAGGGGGCCATCTGCCGGTTGCTGCGACGGCTGAAACTGAGCATGTGGGTGACGATCTTTGCCGCCCGCGCCCCAGCCTGTTGGATGCCATCGAGCAGTTGCGGCACTTCGCGGCTTTGCAGGTAGCGGTTGACTGTTTCCAGCTCGATGCCTGCCTGCTCCGCATGCTCCAGGTTCTTGGGCAACTCGGGGGACAGGCGGCGGCGGATGTTCTGCACGTTGTGCAGGATCGCCCCCAGCGGGTTGTTGATCTCATGGGCCATGCCGGCGGCCAAGCCACCCACGGAGAGCATCTTCTCCGACTGCACCATCATTTCTTCCAGGGACAAGCGCTGGGTGATGTCATCGATCCGGATCACCACGCCACGCCCGGCCCCGCCCATCAGCGGGTAGAAGGTCAGCGCGTAGTGCTTGGCTTCGTCGTCCTTGAACCAAGTGACACGCTCGATGCGCTCCACGGTGTGTTGCTCCACCGCCGCCCGGATCTGCGGCAGGTAAGGTTTGAGCGGCTGGAACGCCAGGTAGATCGGCTGGTTCAGGGCTTCGTCCAGGCGTGTGCCGGAGAGGGCGCTGGCCTCCTGGTTCCATTGGGTGACGTAGAGCTGTTCATCCAGGGCGATCAGTGCCGAGGGCATGGAGTCGATGATGCTGTTCAGGTAATTCTGGAAGCCGGTGAGTTTCTTCTCGATCTTGCTGCGAACCTGCACTTCCAGTTCCAGTTTGCGGTTGGTGTGGCGAGTTTCTTCCGCCAGACCCTGAGCCTGGTCATACGCCGCCTGAGAGTCGTCCCGCGCACGCTTGAGCTGTTGCTCACGGGCTTCGATGCGCGACAGCATGGTGTTGAAGGCCTCGGCCAGGCTGCCAATTTCGTCGTGGTTACCCCGGCCGGCGCGCAGGGCGTAGTTCTCCTCGCGGGTGACCTGGCGTGAGAGTTCTTCCAGTTCGTGGATTGGCCGAGTGATCAGGCGTTTGATCTGGCGGGCGATGATCAGCCACAACAACACACTGAAAATCAGGATGCCCAGGCTGGCCGTCAACGTGCCGGTATAGAACGCCACTGGCAGCTCGCTACTGGCCACCAGCAGCAGATGTCCGGACGGCTGGCCGGCGCGGGGCAGGGTGATGATTTGGTTACTGCGAAACTCGGTCACGCGCCAGGCTTCGATATGCCGATAGTTGTCTGGCAGGTGCAGGCGGTCGCCGTGTTGCATCTGCGCCAGGCGATTGCCTTCGCCGTCATACAGGGCGGCGGCGCGCAACGGCGAATAGCTGGTCAGTTCATTGAGCAGCGCGTCTGCCTTGGCCGGCGATTCGAGGGCTTCGGCGGCGAGTGCGGGGTTGGACACCAGGCGGCCGATGGCCTGCAAGGCCTGGGGTGCCATGCTTTCCTGGGAAATCCAGTAGGCGGCGCTGATAAAGGTCAGGTTGGCCACCAGTAACACGGTGGTCAACAGCACCAGCAGGGCGGCCAGCAGTTTCTGCCCGACCGGTAGGTTTTCAAGACGCTGGCGCAGCGGCATCAGGGTTTTCCCAGGTGATAGACAGGCGGGCAGGGTAGCGCGTGGTTCAGTCGCGGGGCAATCCACGTGCAAGCAAGCGCTCCACCAGGCGCACTTGCAGCTGTTGCAGGTGCGGCAGGTTCAACTGGTGACGAGAACCCGCCTGGCAAGCATAGCCCAATAGATAGCTGATTTCGGTGCGACGGCCGGCGGTCACGTCCTGATACATGGACGAGTAGTTGGCGGCGGTGGCCTGGATCACCCGTTCCACTTCGTGTTGCAGGTCCTGGGCGGCAGCCGGTTGGCCGCAACACTCCAGCAGTTCGCCGAGTTCGGCGCACAGGGTTGCGACTTCACAGTGATGGGCTTGCAGTTCTCCGTTACGGCACTGGTACAGCACGGTCAGCGGGTTGATGGCGCAATTGAGCGCCAGCTTGCGCCACAGCCGTGTGAGGATGTCGGTGCTCCAATCGTGGGGGATGCCGGCCGCTTGCAAGTCATCCAGCCAAAGCGGCGGGGTGGGGTGGCTTGCGTCTCCCAGCCAGGTGTAGCCATGGCCGGCGAACACCACACGCCAATCGCCGTCGCGGAATGCGCCTTCGGTGCTGGAGGCAAAGATGCAGCGTGCCTGGGGCAGTTGCGCGGCCACCGCGTCCTGGCTGCCGAGGCCGTTCTGCAGCAGGATCAGTTCTGCGTCCGGTGCCAGCCGGTGTTGCAGCTGTGCGACGGCACTCTGTGCGTCGTAGGCTTTGCACGCCACGAGTAGGCGATGAATCGGCTCGGGACTGTCGGGCGTTTCGCCAATTACCGGGTATGTGTGTTCCATGCCCTGTTCTACCAGCGTCAGCCCTTTGGCTGCCTGATAGCTGGCCAGGCGCGCAGCATCGCGCAGGATCAACCGCACGGGCACGCCAGCGCGCGCCAGCCGCGTGGCCCAGAGTGTGCCCAGGCTACCGGCGCCGAGAATATGCCAGGTGGTCGACATCAGTTTGTGCTCCAAAGGGTCGCCCGCAGCGAACAGGACAAAAGAACCGCTATAATGCCCCGGCATTTTAGCTTGGGCGCGCTCCATCTCTACTGAGCCCGCCCCTTATATTGGAGAAATGACATGCCTTCGTTCGACGTGGTATCCGAACTGGACAAACACGAAGTCACCAACGCCGTCGAGAACGCCGTCAAGGAACTGGACCGTCGCTATGACTTGAAAGGCAAGGGCAGCTTCGAATTCAAGGAAAAAGAGCTGACCGTCAACCTGACCGCTGAAGCCGATTTCCAGCTGGAAGCGATGATCGAGATCCTCAAGCTGTCGCTGGTCAAGCGCAAGATCGACGCGCAATGCCTTGAAATCAAGGACGCCTACGCCTCCGGCAAACTGATGAAGCAAGAAGCCGTCCTCAAGGAAGGCATCGACAAGGATCTGGCGAAGAAGATCGTTGCTCACATCAAGGACGCCAAGCTGAAAGTCCAGGCTGCCATCCAGGGTGAGCAGGTTCGCGTCACCGGCAAGAAGCGTGACGACCTGCAAGAGGCCATCGCGGCCCTGCGCGCCAAGACCTTCGACATGCCGCTGCAGTTCAATAACTTCCGCGACTGATGGCACTTTGGGGAACCTGTGGGCGTTTTTGACGTCCCACGCCCCAGAACCTGCGCCGACAATTGAGCCCTACGGGGCTCAATTGCATTTATGGCCAAACATCCGGTAAACAGGAGAATGTAGATGGATTTGAATGCTGAAGTGGATCACCTGATCAAGACCTCAGAGTCGTGGATCCCGATGATCATGGAATACGGCAGCCGGTTTTTGCTGGCGGTGCTCACCCTGGCCATCGGTTGGTGGCTGATCAACGTGTTGACCCACCGAGTGGGGCGTTTGTTGGCATTGCGCAATGCCGACTTGGCGCTGCAACACTTCATCACCAGCCTGGCGAACATTGCGCTCAAGGTCATGCTGGTGGTCAACGTGGCCTCGATGATCGGCGTCGCCACCACTTCGTTCGTGGCCGCGATCGGTGCCGCTACCCTGGCCATTGGCCTGGCATTGCAAGGCAGCCTGGCGAACTTCGCTGGCGGCGTGCTGATTCTGTTGTTCCGTCCGTTCCGCATTGGTGACTGGATCGAAGCCCAGGGCACTTCCGGCACCGTCGACAGCATCCAGATCTTCCACACCGTGCTGCGTACCGGTGACAACAAGACCGTGATCATCCCCAACGGCAGCTTGTCCAACGGCCTCATCACCAACACCAACCGTCAGCCGACCCGCAAGGTGGTGTTTGACGTGGGTGTCGACTATGAAGCTGACCTGCAGAAAGCCCGTGAAGTGTTGCTGGAACTGGCCAAAGACCCGCGTGTACTGGCAGACCCGGCGGCTGTTGCAGTGGTGTCGACCTTGGGTGACAGTTCGATCACTGTTTCCCTGCGTTGCTGGACCAAGACTGCGGATTATTGGGACGTAGTGTTCATGTTGAACGAACTTGCACGGGATCGTTTGAAAGCGGCGGGGATTGATATTCCGTTTCCACAGCGGGTTATTCGCGTGATGCAGGAAACAGCTGCCAAGTAATGGCAATTAACTGCCTTGAACTTGGCCGTTAGGTCAGGTTCAAGCCGCCGGTGATAATGTCGTTAGTTAGCTTGCTAGTTATTTTGTTGCTGAAACATTAAAGCCATAAAAAAGCCGCTCCCTTGTTAAACAAGAGAGCGGCTTTTTGTTTAAGGCGAAAGCCTTAAGTCATCGCTGTAATAAAACTGTCAATTACAGGATGTTCAGCGGGTATTGCGCGATCAGACGCAGTTCGTCGATCGACGACGAACCGTAGTACACGCCATCAGACGAACGATAGGTCGCTTGACGTACACGCAGGCTCAGGTCTTTGGCTGGGCCGCTCTGGATCACGTATTTGGCTTCGATGTCGCGTTCCCACTCTTTGCCGTTCGAGGTGGTGGCGGTGTTGGCGCCGCTACCGGTCACGTAACGAGTCATGAAGCTCAGGCCAGGAATGCCAAAGGTTGCCATGTTGATGTCGTAACGCGCCTGGTAGGACTTCTCGCCCTCGGCGTTGAAGTCGGAACGGGCGATGGAGTTGGCCAGGAACACCGTGCCGCCGCCGTCTACGCCGTAGCCGTAGTCGCCGTCGCCGGTAACTTTCTGGGCTGCCAGGGTGAAGGTGTGTGCACCGATGGTGTACGCACCCTGCAAGCTGAACGCACGGTTATCGAGCTTGGTACGTTCTGCGAACGGCAGAGCGCTGTCTTTGGAAGCACGTTGCAGGCCTTCGCCTTCGCTCTTGGTGTCGTAGATGTTGAAGTCCAAGGCAAACGACTGGTCGTCGCTGATCGCGTGGGTCCAGTTCAGGTTGCTGTAGTACTTACGGAAATAATCTTCAGTTTTCGCGTAGTACAGGCTACCGGTGAACTCAGGAGTGAAGGAGTAGACACCACCGACGAAGTCGGTTTTGGTCAGGCCCAGGCTGTCATGGTAGGTCTGGTTTTGCGCGACGCTGGAAGTGAAGTGACCGCCTTCAAGCTTCAGGCCCTTGATCTCGCTGCTGGTGATCGAGATACCTTGCGGCAGCTCTGGCAGCAAACGGCTGTCGTCTGAAGCGAATACTGGAGCTGTGGTGTATTGGTCACCAATTTTCAGCACAGTATCGGAGATACGGAATTTAACCGCGCCGCCGCCTTTGGAGTAGTCGTCTTGCGAGCGACCATCGGAACCGGTTGGGAACAGACCAGTGCCAGCACGGCCTTTGCCGCTGTCGAGCTTGACGCCCAGCAGGCCGATCACGTCAACACCGACACCGATGGTGCCTTGGGTGAAGCCCGAAGAGTACAGGGCGTTGAAGCCCAGGCCGGATTCTTCGGCACGGCTCTGAGAGTCCGGGCCCGACGGGTTGTTACGGAAGTCGCGGCTGAAGTACAGGGCGCGAGTGTTAATGCTGAAAGTGCTGTCTTCAACAAAGCCTTTGGAATCGCTTTGGGCGGACGCCATTGCGAACTGCGTAGTGCCTGCTGAAACAGCCAGGGCGATCATGCTCCACTTCATCACGCGCATCGTGATTTGCTCCTTTGGTTTTAGGAAGAGTACTGCCGTCCCACCTATATTTTTGTCTGGGCGGCTCTTTCTTTTTGTGTCGGCGCAAAGTTATATCACGCTGACAATATTGGCGATACTTGCCCAACTTTCCTTTCAGCTTCTTTACGAGCTTGTCGTAGATTGCTATATCCATGTCGCAAATTCACAGCCTCACTGTAACGAGGCTGACAACTTCAATGCTGTTTCCAGACCGTTAAAAGAACGCAAAAAACGTTACTTTCCAAGTTTGAAATCTTCCTTGGCGTGCATTGAACCGCTGCTGTTTTTCATCGCGAAACACCTGCTTCCCTTCCGGTGCCGTTGCCGACGATAGAGGGATGAATGCAGCAAGCGTGCCCAAACTGTAAATCGAATGTCATTTTTTCGTGAAAAACGTTACCGCTGAGTGAAAACCGCATAAGCACGGGGTTTTTACGCCGATTGGTTTGGCCTTGACGCCCGCGCCCTGTGTCTGTTGGGTAGTGCATAAATCCTGTATCTGGGAAAAACGTTACCCGTTCACCCCGGTCAGTGGGTAATCGGCGGATCTCTTTGAGGCGCGATTGGGTCATTTTGGTGCACGCCCTCTGATGCCTCAGTGTTTCGGTGATGGCTCAATGCCTTGTTTTGTGAGGCCTCTGCATCGCGGCTCTCGTCGCAGTGTTTTGATCAGCGCTTAGCTAATCACTGAAGGATTGGTCATTGAGCGTAGTCGAAAAATCCGTTTGGCTCGAAATGGTGCACTTTTTTTCGTCACGCCTTGCCTGGGCGCGTATTGGCTGACGTGAAGCAACAGCGATTCGCAGGTATGCTGGGGGCCTTGAACCTGACCTGCCGAACGGAGTGCCCGCGGTGTTCGCTTTAGACCAACGCCTTCAACAAGACACACTGGTCATCGGGGATTTCCCCCTGTGCCGCCTGCTGCTGTCCAATGACTCGAACTACCCCTGGTTCATCCTGGTACCGCGTATCAACGGTATCAGCGAAGTGTTTCAACTGGATGTCGTCGACCAGCAGCGCCTGTGGCAAGAAACCACCGCCTTGGCCCAGTTGCTGAATGAAGGCTTGTCCGCCGACAAGATGAACATCGGCGCCCTGGGCAACGTGGTCAGCCAGTTGCACGTGCATGTGATCGTGCGCAAACGTGATGATGCCGCCTGGCCTGCGCCGGTATGGGGCAAGCATCCTGCGCAGCCTTATACCGATGAACATGTGGCAGCCATTCGTGCTCGCCTGCGCGGGCTGTTGCCCTCCGACTTCGTCTTTACCCAGGGCTGAATCATGGATTTGCAAGACCGCGTCAACGATCTGGAAAGCCGCCTGGCCTTCCAGGACGACACCATCGAGACCCTCAATGACATCCTCGTCACCCAGCAGCGGGCCGTCGAACGCCTGCAGCTGCAGATGACCGCGCTGCTCAAGCGCCAGGAAGAAATGGGCGGTCAGTTCGAAACGTCTGAAGAAGAAGCGCCGCCGCCTCACTATTAATAGGCGCGCATAAAAAAACCGCGATCCAGCCAGGCTGGGTCGCGGTTTTTTTTGCTGCGAAGGCGGGTATCAGCGACGCGGCAGTGCAGCGATCACGTCTTCGGCCTGCAGGCCTTTGTCGCGATTCATAACGGAGAATTCCACGCGCTGGCCTTCCACCAGAACGCGATGGCCTTCGCCGCGAATGGCCCGGAAGTGGACGAAGATATCGTCGCCCGAATCACGGGAAATAAAGCCGAAGCCTTTGGAGGTGTTGAACCACTTGACGGTACCGGTATCCCGATTGGTCATGTCGTAGGTTTGCGACGAGGCCGCAGGGGACGAGCGGTAGAAGCTGATGGCCAGGTGAAGAACAATGGCGACCACAGCAATCACCAAGCTGAGCAGGATGGCCGGGTGGCCGCCGACTTCAGGCATGGGGGCCAGGAGGGTGAGGGTTTGTACGACAACAGTCAGTACCAACAGCGCGCTGACCAGGTTTTGCAGTTGATGACGCGTGCCTTTGTTCCAGTAAGGGATCACCGGTGCCAGCGTCAGGTTAAGAAGGCCGAACAAGGCCAGGTACAGAGCGTCGTGTTGTTCCAGATACGGCAGGCTTTCAGGCTGCAGGGTCGGGATAAAGGACAGCAGCAAAGCTGCAACGCCCGTTAGCAGGTGGACGATTTTCAACATTTTGATTAACTCACGTTAAGACGGATCACAAGGAAGAGCTGACTGGCACGGTTCGCTTCTGAACAATGGGAGGCGTTGGGCACGTGCGCGGGGTATCAGCCTATGCCGCTGCCGCAGAAAGTAACGGCGACGACACGCCGCCTATTTAACAGCAAAGGCTGTGCCTACTCAAATCAAGCATTTCGAGGTGTTGCAAGGGCGACGGCATTTCTGCGTCAAACGCTTGTCCTAGACACGTGCGGGCTTTTCAAGCGGCCTTCTGGGAGATTTCCTACATGGGCCCAAGGCTTAGACTGTGTCGTTTTCACCGGCCGGGGCGGGGCGAATTGCCGCGCCGGGCTGCGCATCACCGGCACACTTGCTAGAGTGGACCTGCACCTGATCAATGAATGCTTGTCAATTGAAGGGGATAAACATGGCAATCGATATCGGTATCAGTGAAGAAGATCGTAAATCCATCGTCGACGGGCTTTCGCGACTGCTTTCCGATACCTATGTACTGTACCTGAAGACCCACAACTTCCATTGGAACGTCACGGGCCCTATGTTCCGCACGTTGCACCTGATGTTCGAAGAGCAATACAACGAGCTGGCGCTGGCGGTGGACTCCATTGCCGAGCGTATCCGTGCATTGGGTTTCCCGGCGCCGGGTGCCTACTCGGTCTACGCGCGTCTTTCTTCCATCAAGGAAGAAGAAGGCGTGCCGAATGCTGAAGACATGATCAAGCAACTGGTAGAAGGTCAGGAAGCGGTCACGCGCACCGCGCGCGGCATCTTCCCGCTGCTCGACAAGGTCAGCGATGAGCCGACGGCCGACCTGTTGACCCAGCGCATGCAGGTTCACGAGAAAACCGCGTGGATGCTGCGTTCCCTGCTCGAAAATAAGTAAACAACTACCCTTGGCGGCGTCTTCCCGGCGCCGCTCGCTTGTTTCCGCGCATTTCCTGGCGTTGTCCTACGCCTATCAACGTCGCGTCTTCTGGCTGCTGCACTCTGCCTGCGGTTTTATAAGGCCATTGCCTAATGGGACATCCCATGGGCGGCTGTTTGGCAATGGAGTGTCAGGTGTATGTCACGTGGAGTGGGTAATGGAATCATGGAAACCAGTGGTTTTCATAAAATAAAGGTCGACCCCTTTGCAAAAGGGTTCGACATGGGGCTTGCCAAGCCATTGTCCCGGTCGGTAAGGCTCAACGGGTTTTCCACGTGCCTGCGGCTGGAGCAGATCTATTGGAATATCCTCACGGAGATTGCCAGGATCAACGCCTGTTCGGTCAGTGCGTTGCTGTCCTATGTGGATCGGGAAGTGCACTTGCGTCATGGCGGGGTGAAGAACTTCAGTGGGTTGGTCAGGGTGGTGTGTGTGGTTCACGCCTTGAAAGAGCGTGTTCAACCTTCTTAGCCACCGGGCTTCGGGGTCAGCCTTCCTTTGAGGCGGGCAAGGCCCCGGGGCAGAAAGCCGGCTGCGCTGCCTCGATTTACCAGATATAATCCCGCGCTTTGCTGCGCGTGCCGGGGTTGTTCCGGAGCAGGCGTGGCGCAGTAACGTTCTGATCGCCGAGACATCGCCATGCCCATGTACGACTATCAATGTGCTTCCTGTGGTCATCAGTTGGAAGCCATTCAGAAGATCAGCGCCGCGCCGCTGGTCGATTGCCCGGCCTGCCAAGCGCCGGAGCTCAAGAAAATGTTGTCCATGCCAGGCTTCCGCCTGAGCGGCAGCGGCTGGTACGAGACCGACTTCAAGACCGGCTCGAAGAAGAATCTGGCGGGCGGCGACAAAGCAGACTGAGTTGAACTCTACGCGCAGGCTCCTGCATTATCCGTCCCCTGCTTTAATGTACGGTGACGAGGCAAGCCTCCACCGAATTACGAATTACGAGAAGTGAAACCACGACCATGATGCGCAGCCACTATTGCGGCCAACTGAACGAGACCCTGGAAGGTCAGGAAATCACCCTTTGCGGATGGGTTCACCGTCGCCGCGACCACGGCGGGGTGATCTTCCTCGACATCCGTGATCGTGATGGTCTGGCCCAGGTGGTGTTCGACCCGGATCGCGCCGAAAGCTTCGCCGCTGCCGACCGCGTGCGCAGCGAATACGTCGTGAAGATCACCGGCAAGGTTCGCCTGCGTCCGGAAGGCGCCGTGAACAAGAACATGGCCTCCGGCGGCATCGAAGTGCTGGGCTACGAGCTGGAAGTGCTGAACGAGTCGGAAACCCCGCCGTTCCCACTCAACGAATACTCCGACGTCGGCGAAGAAACCCGCCTGCGCTATCGCTTCCTGGACCTGCGTCGTCCGGAAATGGCAGAGAAGCTGCGCCTGCGTTCGCGCATGACCACCAGCATCCGCCGCTTCCTCGACGAAAACGGCTTCCTGGACGTAGAAACCCCGATCCTGACCCGGGCCACCCCGGAAGGCGCGCGTGACTACCTGGTGCCGAGCCGTACCCACGCGGGTTCGTTCTTCGCCCTGCCGCAGTCGCCGCAGCTGTTCAAGCAACTGCTGATGGTGGCCGGCTTCGACCGTTACTACCAGATCGCCAAGTGCTTCCGTGACGAAGACCTGCGCGCCGACCGCCAGCCGGAATTCACCCAGATCGACATCGAGACCAGCTTCCTCGATGAAAAAGAGATCATGGGCCTGACCGAGCAGATGATCCGCAACCTGTTCAAGGAAGTGCTGGACCTGGAATTCGGCGACTTCCCGCACATGACCTTCGAAGAAGCCATGCGCCGCTACGGTTCCGACAAGCCAGACCTGCGTAACCCGCTGGAACTGGTGGACGTGGCCGACCAACTCAAGGAAGTCGACTTCAAGGTGTTCAGCGGCCCGGCCAACGACCCTAAGTGCCGCATCGCCGCCCTGCGCGTGCCTGGCGGCGCGAGCATGCCGCGCAAGCAGATCGACGACTACACCAAGTTCGTCGGCATCTACGGTGCCAAGGGCCTGGCGTACATCAAGGTCAACGAGCGCGCCAACGGTGTTGAAGGACTGCAATCGCCGATCGTTAAAAACATCCCGCTGGACAACCTGAACGCGATCCTTGATCGCGTCGGTGCAGTCGACGGCGACATCGTGTTCTTCGGCGCCGACAAAGCCAAGATCGTCAGCGAGGCCCTGGGCGCGCTGCGGATCAAGCTGGGTCACGACCTGAACCTGCTGACCTGTGAATGGGCCCCGATGTGGGTCGTTGACTTCCCGATGTTCGAAGAGAACGACGACGGCAGCTTCAGCGCCTTGCACCACCCGTTCACCGCGCCGAAGTGCTCGCCGGCTGAGCTGGAAGCCAACCCGGCAGGCGCTTTGTCCCGTGCCTACGACATGGTGCTCAACGGCACTGAGCTGGGTGGCGGTTCGATCCGTATCCACCGTAAAGAGATGCAACAAGCGGTGTTCCGCCTGTTGGGCATCAACGAAGCGGAACAGGAAGAGAAATTCGGCTTCCTGCTCGACGCCCTGAAATACGGCGCACCGCCGCACGGTGGCCTGGCGTTCGGCCTGGACCGTCTGGTGATGCTGATGACCGGCGCCCAGTCGATCCGTGAAGTGATCGCCTTCCCGAAAACCCAGAGCGCTGCGGACGTCATGACCCAGGCGCCAGGTGTGGTGGATGCCAAGGCATTGCGCGAACTGCACATCCGCCTGCGCGAGACGCCTAAGGCTGAGTAAGGCTGCTGCGTGAAAGCGCACTGAGGTTTACGCAGTCTAAAAAGGCGCATCTTCGGATGCGCCTTTGCGTTAAAGGACTATTCCTCGCCTGGGGCGGGGGTGATCAAGGTTTCTACAGAATTTCGGAGTTGTGTTATGGCTGGCCATTCCAAGTGGGCGAACATCAAGCACCGCAAAGAGCGTCAGGATGCCAAGAAAGGCAAGATATTCACCAAGTGGATTCGCGAGCTGACCGTCGCCGCCCGCCAGGGCGGTGGTGACCCCGGCTCCAACCCGCGCCTGCGCTTGGCGTTGGACAAGGCGCTGGGCGCCAACATGAGCCGCGACATCATCGACCGCGCCGTGGCCCGTGGCGCTGGTGCTGCCGACACCGACGACATGGTCGAGCTGAGCTACGAAGGCTACGGCCCGGGCGGCGTGGCGGTGATGGTCGAGTGCATGACCGACAACCGCAACCGCACCGCGGCAGCCGTACGTCATGCGTTCAGCAAGTGCGGTGGCAACCTCGGCACCGACGGTTCGGTGGCTTACCTGTTCGAGCGCAAGGGGCAGATCACCTTTGCACCCGGCACGGATGAAGATGCGCTGATGGAGGCCGCGATGGAGGCGGATGCCGACGACGTGGTGACCAACGAAGACGGCTCCATCGACGTGTTCACCTCGTTCGCCAGCTTCTACGCCGTGCGCAATGCGCTGGAAGCCGCTGGCTTCAAAGGCACTGACGCGGAGATCGTGATGCTGCCGACCACCAGCGCCGAGCTGGACCTGGACGGTGCGCAGAAAGTGCTGAAGATGCTGGATATGCTGGAAGATTTGGATGATGTGCAGAATGTGTATTCCAACGCGGATATCCCGGAAGAAGTCGCTGCACAGCTTACCTAAGAACGATGAAAGTCCAGTGTGGAAGCGGGCTTTTGTGGCGAGGGAGCTTGCTCCCGTTGGGGTGCGAAGCGCCCCCAAAAGCCTGCGCCTGCTACGCAGTCGAGCGGGAGCAAGCTCCCTCGCCACAAAAGCAGCTCCCACATTGGATCTATGTGTTTCCACAAAACCGCAGGCGTTATGACTTTAATTCTAGGTATCGACCCCGGTTCGCGCATCACCGGTTTTGGCGTGGTGCAACAGACCCCGCGCGGCTGTGTCTATGTCGCCTCGGGCTGCATCCGCACCGGCGCGGGCGAGTTGGCCGAGCGCCTGCAGATCGTCTATCGCGGCGTGCGTGAAGTGATCCAGACCTACGGACCGGTCACCATGGGCATCGAAAAGGTGTTCATGGCAAAAAATGCCGATTCGGCGTTGAAGCTGGGCCAGGCCCGTGGCGCCGCCATCGTGGCTGGAGCGGAGGAGGGCATGGAAATCGCCGAATACACCGCGACCCAAGTCAAGCAGGCCGTGGTCGGTACGGGGGCGGCGAATAAAGAGCAGGTGCAGATGATGGTCATGCACATGCTCAAGCTCACCTCAAAACCGCAGATCGACGCCTCCGACGCCCTGGCCATTGCCATTTGCCATGCGCACACCCGTTCCAGCCTGTTGCCACATGGCCTGGGCACTGCACGCAGTCGTGGCGGTCGCCTGCGTCTCTGATAGCATCAGCGCAATCGAAATTTCCGGTCAGGCCATGCGCTGACCCCACGCTTTAAGGATCTGAACCGTGATTGGACGCTTGCGCGGCACCCTGGCTGAGAAACAGCCGCCGCACCTGATTCTGGATGTAAACGGGCTGGGGTATGAGCTGGAAGTGCCCATGACCACCCTGTATCGCCTACCGTCGGTCGGTGAGCCGATTACGCTGCACACCCATTTGGTGGTGCGCGAAGACGCGCAACTACTCTATGGTTTCATCGGCAAGCGCGACCGTGACTTCTTCCGCGAGCTGATCCGCCTCAACGGGGTGGGCCCGAAACTGGCCCTGGCGTTGATGTCGAGCCTGGAAGTGGATGAGCTGGTGCGCGCCGTTTCGGCCCAGGACACGTCGGCGCTGACCAAGGTGCCGGGTGTCGGCAAGAAGACTGCCGAGCGCCTGCTGGTGGAGCTCAAGGACCGCTTCAAGGCCTGGGAAGTGGTGCCGAGCATGTTCGCCCTGGTGCCGAATCAGCCGGATATGCCGGCTGGCCAGGTTGCCAGCGCCGAAAGCGATGCGGTCAGCGCGCTGATTTCCCTGGGCTATAAGCCGCAGGAAGCCAGCAAGGCCGTGTCGGCCATCAAGGACAAGAACCTGAGCAGTGAAGACATGATCCGCCGCGCCCTGAAGGGAATGATTTAAGTGATTGAAGCTGATCGTCTGATTGCAGCCACTGGCCCGCGCGACCGTGAAGAGGTCCAGGACCGCGCCATCCGCCCCCTGAGCCTGGCCGACTACATCGGCCAGCCCACCGTGCGCGAGCAGATGGAGCTGTTCATCCAGGCTGCGCGTGGGCGCAGCGAGTCGCTGGACCACACGCTGATTTTCGGCCCTCCTGGGTTGGGCAAGACCACCCTGGCCAATATCATCGCCCAGGAAATGGGCGTGTCGATCAAGTCCACCTCCGGCCCGGTGCTGGAGCGTCCGGGTGACCTGGCGGCACTGTTGACCAACCTTGAACCCCACGACGTGCTGTTCATCGACGAGATCCACCGGCTCTCGCCAATCGTCGAGGAAGTGCTGTACCCGGCGATGGAGGACTTCCAGCTCGACATCATGATTGGCGAAGGCCCGGCAGCGCGCTCGATCAAGCTCGACCTGCCACCGTTCACCCTGGTGGGCGCCACCACCCGTGCGGGTATGTTGACCAACCCGTTGCGAGACCGTTTCGGCATTGTTCAACGTCTAGAGTTCTATAGCACGGCCGACCTTGCGACCATTGTCAGCCGTTCGGCGGGCATTCTCGGCTTGCCGCTGGACCCGGAAGGCGCGTTTGAAATCGCCCGTCGGGCCCGCGGTACGCCTCGAATTGCCAACCGTTTGCTGCGACGTGTGCGCGACTTTGCCGAGGTGCGGGCCAAGGGGCACATCACCAAGGCCGTGGCCGACCTGGCGTTGAACCTGCTGGATGTGGATGAGCATGGCTTCGATCACCAGGATCGGCGTCTACTCTTGACCATGATCGAGAAGTTCGACGGCGGCCCGGTGGGGGTCGACAGCCTGGCCGCGGCCATCAGTGAGGAGCGTCATACCATTGAGGATGTGCTGGAGCCGTACTTGATCCAGCAGGGTTACATCATGCGTACCCCGAGGGGGCGAGTCGTCACGCGTCACGCCTATCTGCACTTCGGGTTAAACATTCCGTCACGATTGGGCGAGATGCCTGTAGTAGACGAATTCCTCGATGCAGTAGACGATTAAAAGCTTCACGCCAGACGATTTATCCGAGGTTTGTGCTGTCCTAGTGGCTGGTGTCGTCATTCAGTCACTGGAAATGTTTCGATGGATGAAAAAACAGTTGCCCAGCCGGATTGGCAACCTGAGGAGTAAGCACTAGAGTATGCGCGCGCAAAACGGGGATCAGTCGTTCGCACATCGCTGTCGCGTTTATTACGAGGACACCGATGCGGGCGGCATCGTGTATTACGTCAACTACCTCAAGTTCATGGAGCGGGCTCGAACCGAGCGGCTACGGGAACTGGGCTTTGCCCAGTCCCAGCTGGCAGGGGAGGACCTGTTATTCGTCGTGCATTCCAGCGAGGCGCGGTATCACGCGCCGGCGCGGCTGGACGACGAGTTGTTGGTCAGCGCTGAAGTAATCGAATTGAACCGTGTCAGCCTGCGTTTCAAGCAGCAGGTCAGGCGGGCAACGGATGCAACGCTGCTCTGTGAGGGGCAGTTCCTGGTGGCCTGTGTGCGCACCAATAGTTTGAAACCCCGGGCCATTCCCGAAGCTCTACGTGCGGCCTTTGCCGACGTAAGCGGCGCGGGTAAACAATCAAAGCAGGAGATTTAGCGTGGAACCTACCGTCGTCGACCATTCCTCCATGTGGAGCCTGGTCAGCAATGCCAGTGTTGTGGTTCAACTGGTCATGCTGACCCTGGTAGCCGCATCGGTTACCTCTTGGGTCATGATTTTTCAGCGCAGCAACCTGCTGCGTGCCGGTCGACGTGCCCTGGAGAGCTTTGAAGAGCGCTTCTGGTCGGGTATCGACCTGTCCAAGCTGTACCGCCAGGCTGGCAGCAACCCAGACCCGGATTCGGGCGTCGAGCAAATCTTCCGCGCCGGCTTCAAGGAATTCTCCCGCCTGCGCCAGCAGCCAGGTGTTGACCCGGAAGCGGTCATGGAAGGCGTGGCCCGCGCCATGCGTGTCGCCATTTCCCGCGAAGAAGAGAAGCTTGAGCAAAGCTTGCCGTTTCTTGCCACCGTAGGTTCCGTGAGCCCGTACATCGGCTTGTTCGGTACCGTGTGGGGCATCATGAACTCCTTCCGTGGCCTGGCCCAGGCCCAGCAAGCGACCCTGGCCACCGTGGCTCCAGGTATTGCCGAAGCCCTGATCGCCACCGCGATCGGCTTGTTCGCTGCTATCCCCGCAGTAATTGCCTACAACCGTTTTGCCGCCACCAGCGAAACGTTGATCGGCCGTTACTACACCTTCGCCGACGAATTCCAGGCGATCCTGCACCGTAAAGTGCACACCAGCGAAGAATAAGCAGGTAATTCCCAATGGCTTTAATCGCTCGAGCTCGCAAAAAGCGCAAGCCGGTCGCCGAGATGAACGTAGTGCCTTACATCGACGTGATGCTGGTGCTGCTGGTTATCTTCATGGTGACCGCGCCGATGCTCAATCAGGGCGTGAAGGTTGATCTGCCCAAGGTTTCCAGCGAAGCCTTGCCGCAAGACAACAACACCCAGGTCCTGACCATTTCGATCAAGGCTGACAAGACCTATTACTGGAACCTTGGCAGCGAAGTCGATACCCAAAAACAGCAGGACAAGGCCATGACCTTGCCGCAGATGACCGACGCGGTGACCAAGATCATTCGCTCTGGCAATGAAGGCGGCAAGCACACCCAAGTCTTCATTCGCGGCGACAAAGTGGTCGACTATGGCTCCGTCATGGGCGCCATGGGCGGACTGCAGAAGGCCGGCGTGGGTAACGTTGGCTTGATTACCGAGGCGCCCTGATGCAGCAACAGCGAGAGCCGTCCGCCTCGGAAAGCTTCTTCTGGCCTAGCGTCTGGGCAATTGCCCTGCACGTCCTGGTGTTTGGCATGCTGTTCGTCAGCTTTGCCATGACCCCGGACCTGCCGCCAGCCAAGCCGATCGTGCAGGCGACCCTGTATCAGCTGAAATCGAAAAGTCAGGCCACCACCCAGACCAATCAGAAGATTGCGGGTGAGGCCCAGAAGTCGGCTGCGCGCCAGACTGAAGTCGAACAGATGGAACAGAAGAAGGTCGAGCAGGAAGCGGTGAAGGCTGCTGCGGAACAAAAGAAAGAAGAGGCGGCTCAAAAGGCCGAGGAATCGAAAAAGGCTGACGAAGCGAAGAAAGCGGACGAGGCGAAAAAGGCTGATGAAGCCAAGAAAGCCGAGAAAGCTGCCGAAGCCAAAAAGGCCGAAGAGAAACAATTGGCTGATATAGCCAAGAAGAAGTCTGAAGAAGAAGCCAAGAAGGCTGCTGAAGAAGAGGCCAAGAAAAAGGCCGCTGAAGACGCCAAGAAGAAAATAGTCGAAGACGCGAAGAAGAAAGCCGCCGAAGACGCCAAGAAAAAAGCTGAAGCAGACGAGGCGAAGAAAAAAGTCGCCGACGACGCGAAGAAGAAAGCTGCCGCCGATGCCCAGAAGAAAAAGGCCCAGGAAGCAGCGCGCAAATCCGCCGAAGAGAAAAAGGCCCAGGCCTTGGCAGACTTGCTCTCCGACACGCCGCAGCGTCAGCAAGCCTTGGCCGATGAACGTGGCGATGAAGTTGCGGGCAGTTTCGACGACCTGATTCGGGCGCGGGCAGCAGAGGGTTGGACACGTCCACCTTCGGCACGTAAAGGCATGACAGTAGTGCTGCAGATCGGCATGTTGCCGGACGGTACGGTGACTTCGGTCAGCGTGTCCAAGTCCAGTGGTGACGGTTCGTTCGACAGTTCGGCGGTTGCCGCGGTCAAGAATATTGGCCGGTTGACCGAGATGCAGGGAATGAAACCAAGCGACTTCGCTCCCTATCGTTCATTCAAGATGACATTCACACCTGAGGATCTAGCCTTGTGAGAAACCTTCTTCGAGGAATGCTTGTCGTTATTTGCTGTATGGCAGGGATAGCGGCGGCGGATGAAAAGAACATCCTGGTCACCAGCGGTAGCGATCGGGCCACCCCGATCGCAGTAGTACCGTTCGGTTGGCAAGGCGGCAGCGTGCTGCCGGACGACATGGCCCAGATCGTCAGCGACGACCTGCGCAACTCCGGTTACTACGCACCGATTCCAAAAGGCAACATGATCAGCCAGCCAAACCAGGCCAGCGAAGTCGTGTTCCGTGACTGGAAAGCGGTAGGCGCGCAGTACCTGATGGTCGGCAATATCACGCCGGCCGGTGGTCGTCTGCAAATCACCTACACCTTGTTCAACGTGGCGACCGAGCAGCAGGTTCTGACCGGCAGCGTGTCGGGCACGGCCGAGCAGATCCGCGACATGGCCCACTACATCTCGGACCAGTCGTTTGAAAAACTCACCGGTATCAAGGGGGCTTTCTCGACGCGTCTGCTGTACGTAACGGCTGAGCGTTTCTCCGTAGACAACACTCGTTACACTTTGCAGCGTTCGGACTACGACGGTGCGCGGGCTGTGACTTTGCTGCAATCGCGTGAGCCAATCCTGTCGCCGCGCTTCGCGCCGGACGGCAAGCGTATTGCCTACGTGTCCTTCGAACAGAAGCGTCCGCGTATCTTCGTCCAGCACATCGATACTGGCCGTCGTGAGCAGATCACCAACTTCGAAGGCCTCAACGGTGCACCGGCCTGGTCTCCGGATGGTTCGCGCCTGGCGTTTGTACTGTCTAAAGATGGCAACCCGGATATCTACGTGATGAACATGGCTTCGCGCCAGATCACTCGCGCAACCAGCGGCCCGGGCATCAACACCGAACCGTTCTGGGGCAAGGATGGTTCGACCATCTACTTCACCTCTGACCGCGGCGGCAAGCCACAGGTTTATAAGGCGAATGTGAATGGTGGTGGTGCAGAACGCGTTACCTTTATTGGCAACTACAACGCCAACCCTAAACTTTCGGCCGATGAAAAGACGTTGGTGATGATTCACCGTCAGGATGGTTTCACTAATTTCCGGGTTGCGGCCCAGGATTTGCAGCGCGGAACCGTAAAAATCCTCACAGATACCAACCTTGATGAGTCAGCCACTGTTGCGCCCAACGGCACCATGGTAATCTACGCCACCCGCCAGCAGGGCCGGGGAGTCTTGATGCTCGTGTCCATAAATGGACGCGTAAGGCTCCCACTTCCTACCGCACAAGGCGAAGTCAGAGAACCATCCTGGTCCCCTTACCTGAACTGACGCGGCGCTACAAAAAGAAGTACTTAACACACTGGGGTTCATTAGGAGTTTCACGATGGAAATGCTGAAGTTTGGTAAGTTTGCTGCTCTGGCTCTGGCTCTGTCCGTAGCCGTTGGTTGCTCGTCTAAAGGCGGCGACAATGCCGGTGAAGGCGCAGCTGTTGATCCAAACGCTGGTTACGGCGCTAACACTGGTGCGGTTGACGGCTCCCTGAGCGAAGAAGCTGCTCTGCGCGCTATCACCACTTTCTAC
This sequence comes from Pseudomonas sp. FH1, assembly GCF_000510895.2. Taxonomy (NCBI): domain Bacteria; kingdom Pseudomonadati; phylum Pseudomonadota; class Gammaproteobacteria; order Pseudomonadales; family Pseudomonadaceae; genus Pseudomonas; species Pseudomonas sp. FH1. The sequence goes on along the minus strand of NZ_AOHM01000036.1, from coordinate 2,953 downwards.
TTCGAATACGACAGTTCGGACCTGAAACCAGAAGCCATGCGCGCTCTGGACGTTCACGCGAAGGACCTGAAAGCTAACGGCGCTCGCGTTGTTCTGGAAGGTAACACTGACGAACGTGGTACTCGTGAGTACAACATGGCACTGGGCGAGCGTCGTGCGAAAGCCGTTCAGCGCTACCTGGTACTGCAAGGTGTTGCTCCAGGCCAACTGGAACTGGTTTCCTACGGTAAAGAGCGTCCAGTTGCTACTGGCCACGACGAGCAGTCCTGGGCTCAAAACCGTCGCGTCGAACTGCGTAAGTAATTCGTCATGCGAACGTGCCGTCGTGCTCTAACTGTATTGGCTCTCAGCCTCGCACCGCTTGCGGTGTGGGCTGCGGTTCCTGTGGAAGATAGCAACTCTGGCTATAACAATAGCGGGAGCAGTTATCCGCCAGCGGGTTATGGCACGAACGGCGCCTATGCGGGGGGAGCGGCTACGTCCGCTCCCTCGGCACAGGGCGAACTGTTCAACCAGCTGCAACGCATGCAGGATCAACTGGCGCAGCAACAAGGCACCATTGAAGTACTGCAAAACCAAGTGAACCAGCTGAAGCAAGAAGGCCTGGAGCGTTACCAGGATCTTGATCGACGCATTGGAGCCGGCGTTCAACCTGCCGCAACTCCTGATAATTCTTCTGCCGGTGGCGCGCCAAGCGCTGCTGCCGGTGGTGCAGCAGCAGGGGCGGCTGCCAGCCAAGCCCCTGCCGCGAGCAGCGAACCGGGTGATCCGGCGAAGGAAAAGCTGTATTACGATGCAGCCTTCGACCTGATCAAAGCCAAGGATTTCGATAAGGCCAGCCAGGCATTTACCGCTTTCCTGCGCAAATACCCGAACAGCCAGTACGCGGGCAATGCCCAATACTGGTTGGGTGAAGTCAACCTGGCCAAGGGTGATCTACAGGGCGCGGGCCAGGCATTTGCCAAGGTCAGCCAGCTGTACCCCAAGCACGCCAAGGTGCCGGATTCACTGTACAAACTCGCTGACGTAGAACGCCGCCTGGGTCATACCGACAAGGTCAAAGGCATTCTGCAGCAGGTTGTGGCCCAGTATCCGGGGACTTCCGCTGCCCAATTGGCCCAGCGGGATCTGCAGCGCTTGTAAGCGATGCAGCCGTTTAGAAGAAACCCGCGCCTGGCGCGGGTTTTTTCGTTAGAATCCACGCCCTTTTATGAAACACGCTTTTTGGGGCCTGCGCGTTGGCGGGGTTCCTTTAAGTGCCTGACGGAGGCGGACAGCCTGTTTAGCTGTTACGCCCGTGGCGACTATGCAAGACACATTACGTATTACCGAAGTTTTTTACTCGTTGCAGGGTGAAACGCGAACGGCTGGCCTGCCCACAGTATTTGTGCGCCTGACCGGTTGCCCCCTGCGTTGCCAATACTGCGACAGCGCCTACGCCTTCAGTGGCGGCACGGTGCGCACCCTCGATGACATTCTGGAGCAGGTCGCCGGCTACAAGCCGCGCTACGTCTGTGTGACCGGCGGCGAGCCGTTGGCTCAGCCCAATGCCATCCCGTTGCTCAAGCAGCTGTGTGATGCCGGCTACGAGGTTTCCCTGGAGACCAGTGGCGCCCTGGACATCTCCGCGGTCGACCCCCGTGTCAGCCGCGTGGTCGACCTCAAGACCCCCGACTCCAAGGAAGCGCACCGTAACCGCTACGAGAACATCGAGCTGCTGACGGCCAACGACCAGGTCAAGTTCGTCATTTGTTCCCGCGACGACTACGACTGGGCGAACTCCAAGCTGATTCAATACGGGCTGGACCGCCGCGCAGGCGAAGTGCTGTTTTCGCCAAGCCACCATGACCTGAATGCACGCGACCTCGCCGATTGGGTGGTTGCAGACAACCTACCGGTGCGCCTGCAATTGCAGCTGCATAAATACCTTTGGAACGACGAGCCAGGACGCTGATATGACTGAACACACAATGGATCAAAAACGCGCGGTAATCCTGCTATCCGGCGGCCTCGACTCCGCCACCGTGGTGGCCATGGCCCAGGCGCAAGGCTACAGCTGCTACACCATGAGCTTCGACTACGGCCAGCGTCACCGCGCCGAGCTGAACGCCGCCGCGCGTGTCGCCCGTGAGATGGGCGTGGTCGAGCACAAAGTGATCGGACTGAACCTCAACGGCATCGGTGGCTCCGCGCTGACCGACAGCAGCATCGATGTGCCGGAAGCGCCCAGCGAAGGTATCCCGGTGACCTATGTGCCGGCACGCAACACCGTGTTCCTGTCCCTGGCCCTCGGCTGGGCAGAAGTGCTCAACGCCCGCGACATCTTCATCGGCGTCAACGCAGTGGATTACTCCGGTTACCCGGACTGCCGCCCAGAGTTCGTCGAGTCGTTCGAGCGCATGGCCAACCTGGCGACTAAAGCCGGTGTAGAAGGGCAGGGTTTCCGTATCCTGGCGCCGCTGCAAAACCTGAGCAAGGCCGATATCGTCAAGGCTGGTGTAGGACTCGGCGTAGATTATTCGCTGACTGTTTCCTGCTATCAGGCAGACGATGACGGCCGTGCTTGTGGGAAATGCGACAGCTGCCGACTGCGTGCAGAAGGCTTCCAAGCGGCCGGAATTACTGACCCAACGCGTTATTTCTGATTTATTTCAAATAAGGTGTTGAATAATCCTTAGAAATCAGTATTATACGCGCCACCACACAGCGGGTCGTTAGCTCAGTTGGTAGAGCAGTTGGCTTTTAACCAATTGGTCGTAGGTTCGAATCCCACACGACCCACCATTTTTGGCGGTTTAGAAAATCCGGAAGGCCCACGCAAGTGAGGATTTCCGGGTTTTTTTTTGCCTGTTCGAAACGTTAAAGGCCCCGGCTCGTAAAGAGTCCGGGGCCTTTTTTATTTCTCTGTCCCGTCCTGAATAAGGTTTACGCCTTCTGACCTATCTTCAGGAGG
>NZ_AOHM01000035.1:0-6524 GCF_000510895.2 Pseudomonas sp. FH1 | reverse complement strand
GTAAGGGCGGAACCAATACCAGCCGTTACCCAAATAACGGATATGTACCCAGTCCCACCTATATCCCAGACATAAAAAAACGCCGCGTACCTCACGATACGCGGCGCCTCTTCACATCAACACTTTAGGCCTGAATCACCGGAATGTTGGCGCTAGCTGCGATCTTGCGGAACTCAGCAATCTGGTCGAAGTTCAGGTAGCGGTAAACGTCACTGGCCATGGTGTCCAGTTTCGCCGCGTAGCCCATGTACTCTTCGACGGTCGGCAGGCGACCCAGGGTAGAAGCCACTGCCGCCAGCTCGGCCGAAGCCAGGTAGACGTTAGCGCCGTCACCCAGACGGTTCGGGAAGTTACGGGTCGACGTCGACACAACGGTCGAGTTCGGCTCTACACGTGCCTGGTTACCCATGCACAGCGAGCAGCCCGGCATTTCCATGCGTGCGCCAGCCTTGCCGTAGATGCCGTAGTAGCCTTCTTCGGTCAGTTGGTGAGCGTCCATCTTGGTCGGCGGCGACAGCCACAGACGAGTTGGCAGCTGGCCCTTGACCTGCTCCAGCAGCTTACCGGCCGCGCGGAAGTGACCGATGTTGGTCATGCACGAACCGATGAACACTTCGTCGATCTTCTCGCCGGCAACGCTCGACAGCAGACGGGCATCGTCCGGGTCGTTCGGTGCGCAGAGGATCGGCTCGTTGATCTCGGCCAGGTCGATCTCGATGATTTCCGCGTATTCCGCGTCGGCATCGGCTTCCATCAGTTCTGGGTTCTTGACCCAGGCTTCCATCGCTTGGGCGCGACGTTCCAGGGTGCGTGGGTCGCCGTAGCCTTCACCGATCATCCAGCGCAGCAGGGTGATGTTGGAGTTCAGGTACTCGGTGATCGACTCTTTCGACAGCTTGATGGTGCAACCGGCAGCCGAACGTTCAGCCGAGGCGTCGGACAGCTCGAAAGCTTGTTCCAGCGTCAGGTCGTTCAGGCCTTCGATCTCCAGGATGCGGCCAGAGAAGGCGTTCTTCTTGCCTTTCTTCTCTACTGTCAGCAGACCCGATTGGATCGCGTAGTAAGGAATGGCATGAACCAGGTCACGCAGGGTGATGCCAGGTTTCATCTTCCCTTTGAAGCGCACCAGGATCGATTCCGGCATGTCCAGTGGCATAACGCCAGTGGCTGCGGCGAACGCGACCAGGCCGGAACCGGCCGGGAACGAGATGCCCATCGGGAAACGGGTGTGGGAGTCACCACCGGTACCGACGGTGTCCGGCAGCAGCATGCGGTTCAGCCAGCTGTGGATGATGCCGTCGCCTGGACGCAGCGATACACCGCCACGGGTCATGATGAAGTCAGGCAGGGTGTGGTGGGTGGTCACGTCGATCGGCTTTGGATAGGCCGCGGTGTGGCAGAACGACTGCATGACCAGATCGGTCGAGAAGCCCAGGCACGCCAGGTCTTTCAGTTCGTCACGGGTCATCGGACCGGTGGTGTCCTGGGAACCGACGGTGGTCATCTTCGGTTCGCAGTAGGTGCCAGGACGAACGCCTTTGCCTTCTGGCAGACCGCAAGCCTTGCCGACCATTTTCTGTGCCAGGGTGAAGCCTTTGCCGGTGTCGACAGGCGCTTCTGGCAGCTTGAACAGATCGGTTGGGCCCAGGCCCAGTTCGGCACGGGCCTTGTCGGTCAGGCCGCGACCGATGATCAGCGGGATACGGCCGCCGGCGCGGACTTCGTCCAACAGTACCGGGGTCTTCATTTCGAAGGTGGTGATGACTTCGTCGGTGCCGTGTTTGCAGACTTTGCCAGCATGCGGGTACAGGTCGATCACGTCGCCCATGTTCATGTTGGTAACGTCAAACTCGATTGGCAGTGCGCCCGCATCTTCCATGGTGTTGTAGAAGATTGGAGCGATCTTGCTGCCGAAGCAGAAGCCACCGGCGCGCTTGTTCGGCACGTACGGAACGTCGTCGCCGAAGAACCACAGGACGGAGTTGGTGGCCGATTTACGCGACGAACCCGTACCGACCACGTCACCGACGTAGGCGATCGGGAAGCCTTGGCCGCGCATTTCTTCGATCTGCTTCATCGGGCCGGTCTTGCCTTGCTCGTCCGGCACGATGCCTTCACGGGCCATTTTCAGCATGGCCAGGGCGTGCAGCGGGATGTCAGGACGGGACCAGGCATCGGGAGCAGGGGACAGGTCGTCGGTGTTGGTTTCGCCGGTGACCTTGAACACGCGCAGGCTGATCTTGTCGGCCAGGGTAGGGCGGTTGCTGAACCACTCGCCGTCGGCCCAGGACTGGATCACGGCTTTGGCGTGTTCGTTGCCGTTCTTGGCTTTTTCAGCCACGTCGTGGAACGCGTCGAACATCAGCAGGGTGTGCTTGAGTTGGGCGGCGGCGACCGGAGCCAGAGTGGCGTCGTCCAGCAGCTCAACCAGGGTCACGATGTTGTAGCCGCCTTGCATGGTGCCAAGCAGTTCAACGGCGCGTTGCTTGCTGATCAGGGGGGAAGTGGCTTCGCCCTTGGCCAGGGCAGACAGGAAACCGGCCTTGACGTAGGCAGCTTCGTCAACGCCTGGTGGAATGCGATTGGTGATCAGGTCAACGAGGAATTCTTCTTCGCCAGCCGGAGGATTTTTCAGCAGCTCGACCAGGCCTGCGGTTTGTTCGGCGTTAAGCGGCTGGGGAACGATACCCAGGGCTGCACGCTCTTCGATATGTTTGCGGTAGGCTTCAAGCACAGTTATTACCCTCATCAGTGGTCCCACGGGACGCTCATCCAGAAATGAACGGCACGCATGCGCTCGGGGGCTTTTTGGGCCGCAAAGCCAGCGCTGCCGGCATTCCTCACAGAAGCTGCTTTCAAAGTTTTACGCCTGCAGAACGGAGCTGATGAGGGTTGGCGAGGGCTCTGACCTACCGAGTCATTAACCATCGCCAACACCGTTCTGAAGGAACGACTGTGCTCGTGACGCTTTGAAAACAGCTTCCAGCGGATTATTGGCGCCTTACAAGGCCGGATGATTCTACGGCAAAAAAAATCTAAAGGTAAGTTGCCTAACCAAGTTTGCTGGGTGATCAAGCTTAGACAAAGGGCTAACATGGCGCATTGTTTCGCTGATTTGCGTGTCGTTGCCCATGTCCAACCAAACTATCAAGACCCCTTGCGTCGGCCTGTGCTCCACGGTCTACGGCGATCTCGTGTGCCGTGGCTGCAAGCGCTTCCACCACGAAGTGATCCAGTGGAACGGCTACGGCGAAGAGGAAAAACGTGCGGTCTGGCTGCGCTTGGAGCAGCTGCTGGTGCAGGTGATGGCCGGCAAACTGGAGGTTTTTGACCCCAAGACCCTGCGCGGCCAACTGGAACAGCGCAAGATCCGCTTCGTGCCGCACCAGTCCGAATACTGCTGGGCCTACCAGTTGATCGCCCGCGGGGCTCGGGTGATCAATAATCTGGAGGCCTATGGCATGGTGCTGTTGCCCGAGTTTCGCGATTGGCCCTTGCCGGACCTGCGCGATGCCATTGATCGGGAGTTCTTTATCCTCTCCGAAGCCCACTACCAGCGCTATATCGCGCCGGGGTTTCTCAAGGATGCGTTTGGCGCGTAGCTGTCAGGCTTTGGTGGCCTGTTCCACCAGACGGTCCATCACTTCTTCTGGCTTGAGCACCAGCACATCGCTTTCCAGCGTATCCAGCACGACCTCTGCGGTGTTGCCGATCAGTGCCCCGGAAATACCCGTGCGACCCACGGTGCCGATGATCGTGACCGCCGCCTGTAGCTTGTGGGCGAGATGCGGTATCAACACGTCCGCCGGTCCTTCCTCGATATGCAGGTGTTTGTCGTCCACGTCGAACTCCGCCTGAAACGCCCTGCATTGCTCGCGATAACGCGCCTCGATGGTTTCCTTGAGCTGAAAGGTCGGGTCCGCCGCTGACAGCATCGGCGACGGATGGGCGCTGATCACATGCAACTGCGCCTTGGCCAGGTGGGCGATATCAAAGCCATGGTCAATGATCGAATTGTGCAATGAGCGGTGCTCACCGTCGGTATTGCCCACATCGATCGCCGCCAGGATCACCCCGCCAGCCCACGGCGTAGCGGTCTTGACCAGCAATACCGCCGTCGGGCAATAACGCAGCAACTTCCAGTCCGCAGGCGTCAACAGCGCCTTTTTCAATGGACTGTCCGGGAAATGCTGCTTGATCACCAGCCCACAGCCTTCGGCCTGCTGCACGTCGATAATGGTTTCATGCAGGCTGGCATTCCACGCCTGCTCGGTGCTGACGCTGTAGCCGTCCTCTTGCAAACCGGCCTTGAGCAGCGCCAGCAGCGCCGAGTGCTCATGCTTTTTGTCGCAGACCAGCAAATGCAGGTGCGCGCCGGTGACCCCGGCAATCAGCTTGGCACGCTTGAGGGCCAGGCTTTCCGAATGCTCGGGTTCGATGATCACCAGGATGCTGCGGATGGCTTGCATGATCGGGATCTCCATAAAAAAGGGCGGGGGCCTGGAACAACTATAGTTGCTGGCGAGCGCACGTCATGTTGATGCACATCAAGGCCGGTGGCTGGTGGTCTGCGGCGGGGTCGGTATAATCGCCGGCCTTTTGTGATCCTTTTGCCCGTGAGCCCGATGAACCTGCCCGAAATCCACGAATTCCTCGGTTGCCGCACCCCTGACGCCTGGGTCCAGGCCGCGCTGGCCGATCAGGACACCCTGCTGATCGACCACAAGAACTGCGAATTCAAAGCCGCCAGCACCGCCCTTAGCCTGATTGCCAAGTACTACAGCCATGTGGACCTGATCAACATGATGTCGCGCCTGGCCCGTGAAGAGCTGGTGCACCACGAACAAGTCATGCGCTTGATGAAAAAACGCAAGGTCGAGTTGCGCCAACTGAATGCTGGTCGCTACGCCTCGGGTTTGCGCAAAGTAGTGCGCACCCATGAACCGGTCAAGCTGGTGGACACGCTGGTGGTGGGCGCGTTTATCGAAGCACGCAGTTGCGAGCGTTTCGAAGCATTGGTGCCGCATTTGGACGAAGAACTCGGGAAGTTCTACTTCGGTTTACTGAAAAGCGAAGCGCGGCACTTCCAGGGTTACCTCAAGCTGGCCTACCAGTACGGCGACGCCAAAGACGTCGCCCAGGTGATCGAGCGGGTGAGGGCGGCCGAGCAGGAACTGATCGAGTCACCCGATATCGAGTTCCGCTTTCACAGTGGCGTGCCAGCCTGAGGCCACGGCCACGCCGATCAGCGCGGTGATCCCGGCCAGCAACAGGATCACCGACTGCGTGCCCAGCGGTGCCGCCAACAGCGCAATTGCAAGGCCCGCCAAGGGTTGCGGCAGGTTGTTGAGTAAGGTGATCACACCTACGGTCTTGCCGAAGTCCTGCACGGGAATCACCCGCTGACGGGTACTGCGCAGGTAGACGTTGAACATCTTGTCGAAACCGGTGACCAGCAGGAAACCCACGGCGTACAGCCACACGCCGGGGCTGACCGCCATGATCACCGCACCGACCGCAATCATCGAATACGACAAGCCGCCTAGCACCTTCAGCGGCAGCCCGGCCCGCGCCAGGTAAAACAGAATCCCGATGGTCACCAAGGCGCCGGCTGCCTGCAGCAGGGCGTAGGCGTCCTTATCCTGTGCAAATTGGCCCGTCACCATCGCCGCAGACGTGGCCAGCGTGACGCCAACGATCAGGTTCACGCCCACGGCCAGGGTGATGATCCGCTTCAGTTCCGGCAGTCGGCGGATATGCCCGAAGGCAATCTTCAATGGCCGCAGCCAGATATCCCGGTGCTGTTCGAAGGTTTCCAGGCTGACGGTGCTGGAGCGTTGCCACAGCCGCATCGCCAGGTCGGCCAACAAGAACAGCCCGGCCACCCCGAGGACGACCCAGTGCCAGGCCCACACATCCAGCATCAGCGCCGCCACCAGCGGCCCGAGCACCAGCCCGCTCTGGTCGGCGATCTGCGAATAGGACAGCGTCTTGGCGTAGCTGTAGTGGGGGAAGACATGGGGCATCAGCACTTCCCGTGCCATGATGCCCTGGGTAGTCAGCACGCCGCAGAGCGCCGAGAGCAGTACGATCCAGACGATGCCGTCGAATACCCCGTACAAAACCACGGCCGTCACACAGGCCAATGCCCGGTAAACCTGGCTGATATGCAGGATGCGCACCGGCGCGAACTTGTCGCACACTGCGCCACACACCGGGAACGCGAGATAACGCGGCAGCGACTCGATAAAAAACGCCATCCCGGCCCAGGCCACGCTCTGGGTGGTCTGGAACACGATCAAGGGCACGATAAACAGTAGAATCTGGTCCGCCAGCCGCGACAGGAACAGCGAAACAAAGAACGCCAGGTAATCCTTGCGCATACAACTCCCTGTGGATGGCGTTAAAGATTGCAGGGTATTTGTTAAAAACTCTTAAAAGCATGAAGCTTCGTCGGCCAATGCTGGCCAGCTGCTTTAGGGAAACTCTGAAAAAGACTTTCAGATTTGGTGAAATAGCCGCCT
>NZ_AOHM01000034.1:0-29881 GCF_000510895.2 Pseudomonas sp. FH1 | reverse complement strand
CTCCTGAAGATAGGTCAGAAGGCGTAAACCTTATTCAGGACGGGACACAGATACAAAAAAGGCCCGCTGATTCAGCGGGCCTTTTTTTGTGCGATTTTGGTAGCACTGAAGATCAACTGTGGGAGCGGGCTTGCTCGCGAAAGCGGTGGCTCAGTCACCAATGTATCCGACTGACAATCCGCATTCGCGAGCAAGCCCGCTCCCACACAAGCCCACTCTGTTGCTCAGGGCTTGCGGGTCTCGTGCATCCGCGCCAACTGCCGCTCCAGCATCGACGGATACGGTTCCATCAACCGCTCCACACAGCTGGCACCCTCGGGGCTGGCAATCGGGCGGATTCGTGCGCGTTGGCGGATCAGCGTGTCTTCGCTGATCTTGCGCTCCACCAGCAACAGGTTGCGACTGTGTTGCGACAGCGCCAGGGCGTCCTGGGCGCTCTCGGTGAGCAGCAGGTCGATCTGGGTCATGCCAAACAGGTCATCGCTCACCGTCAGGCCCAACTGCAGTTGCAGCGTGATGCCACTGTCGGCCACTTCGATCTGCAGGGCATGGCCCAGGGCGCGCAGCAACTCGCCGCAGCAGATGGCGTTGGTCAGGTAGTCTTCGCCGCTGTCTTCACTGTGGAACAGCATCAAGGTACTGCCATCGTTCAGGGTGTGCAGTTCGCTCTGGTACAGCGACGCGGCCTGGTCGAGGCAGTCGCGGTAGCGCTCCAGCAGCTCGGTCAGGCGTGCGCGGGGCAGGCGACGCAGTTGGTCCTGAGCGCCCAGTTGCACCGCCAGTACAGCGCTGAACTGAGGTTCGGTATTCTTCACCGGGGTGGGTTTTGGTGCGACGGCCGGTGCGCTGGCCGAGGTGTCGCGCAGGTCGGCGAAGGGGTCTTCGTCGTCCAGTTCGTCTTCTTCGGCTTTGAACGCCTGGCGGGTGGCAGGCTTCAGGCCCGCTACCGGTGCGTCCTGCACTTCAAACTCAGGCTCGTCGTCGTAGTCGGTTTCGTCGAACTCAGGCTCTGGCTCCACTTCGCGCACCACCGGTTCCGGGGCGAAACTGGCGTGCAGCTGGCGGGCGAGGTCGCCGATTTCATCCTGGCGGTCAGTGGCCGGGGTGTGCTCGTCGATATCGCGCAGCCAGATGCGCAACTGCATCAGCGGCGTGGAGATGTGCCGGCCCAGGCGCAGGCTCAAGGCCAACGCCAAGGCCAGCAGAATTGCGCTCAAGATGCCCATGCTTTGCAGGCTGATGGTCATCGGCTGCTGGAATTGCTGCATGTCCAGGCTGATGCGCAGTTGGCCGGCCTTCACATCCTGAAACGTAATGTTGCTCTGGTACAGGCCTTCGGCTTCACCCAGCAGGCCGTTTTTCGGGCGCTGCCCGGCTTCGGCCATGATCCGGTTGTCCACGCTGTAGATGGCGGCGTGGGCCACCAGCGGGTTCTTGGTCAGGTTGTTGAGCAGTACGTTGAGGCTGAGGATGTCGTTGGACACCAGCAGCTCAGTCGCCGAGGTGGCGGTCTGGGTGGTCAAGCTCTCGCCCAGGGCGTCGGCTTGCTCGTGCATGGCCTGTTTGAACTGCAAACCCATCACGCAGGCGTAGATCACCAGGGCCAGGGCGACCAGGATCACGTTATGGCTGGCGATGCGTAATGCGATCGGTACACGGCGGTGGCGCAGTGCCCGGAAGATCAGCAGGAAGAAATTATCGGTTTTTACTGGCGTGGGCCGGTTCACTTGCGCTCGGCTCTTGGTCCGTGAAGTTGACGCGCAGTATAGCGACAGCCCTAGAACCGGCAAAGCGCTGGCTGTGCCCGATGGTCACTGAAAGTGGGTAGAATGCGGTTTTTTTCCAGCCTGGGGGTGCGCCTTGCGCGAAATTGTCCTGATTAACATCACGGGGGAAGACCGCCCAGGTCTGACCGCAGCCATTACCGGCGTTCTGGCCCAGGGTGGTGTGAACATTCTCGACATCGGCCAGGCGGTGATCCACGACACCTTGTCGTTCGGCATCCTGGTCGAGATTCCGAGCACTGAACAGGCGTCTTCGGTACTCAAGGACATCCTGTTTACGGCTTACAAGCTGGATCAACAGGTGCGCTTCACCCCGGTGTCCGAAGAGGACTACCAGCAATGGGTGGCCGGCCAGGGCAAGAAACGCCATATCGTGACGCTGCTGACCCGCAAGGTCACCGCGGAACAATTGCAACGCGTCAGCTCCATTACCGCGCAGTACGGTCTTAATATCGACCATATCGACCGTCTGTCGGGTCGTATGCCGCTGGATACCCCGGCCGACAAGGGCAAGGGCTGCATCGAGTTCTCCGTGCGCGGTGAACCGGCCGACCCTCAGGCCCTGCGCGCCGAATTCCTCAGCGTGGCCCAAGAGCTGAACGTCGACATCGCCTTCCAGGAAGACTCGCTGTTCCGCCGCAACCGCCGTCTGGCGGTGTTCGACATGGACTCCACGCTGATCGAAGCCGAAGTCATCGACGAATTGGCCAAAGCGGCCGGCGTGGGCGAGCAGGTTTCCGAAATCACCGAACGCGCCATGGCCGGTGAACTGGACTTCCGCGCCAGCTTCAAGGAGCGCCTTGCGCTGCTTAAAGGCCTGGACGTGAGCGTGCTGGACTCCATCGGCGCCTCCCTGCGCCTGACCGAGGGCGCCGAAACCCTGTTCGCTGAACTCAAGCGCCTGGGCTACAAGACCGCCATCCTGTCCGGCGGCTTCACCTACTTCGCCAAGCAATTGCAGGCCAAGCTGGGCATCGACTACGTGTTCGCCAACGAGCTGGAAGTGGTGGATGGCAAGGTGACCGGCGTGGCGGTCGAGCCGATTGTCGACGCTCAGCGCAAGGCGGACCTGCTCAAGGAATTGGCGCACAAGGAAGGTTTGCGTCTGGAGCAGACAATTGCGGTCGGCGACGGTGCGAATGACTTGCCGATGCTGGCGATTGCGGGGTTGGGTGTGGCCTTCCGTGCCAAGCCGCTGGTGAAGCAATCGGCCAAGCAGGCGATTTCGACGTTGGGCTTGGATGGCGTGTTGTATCTGCTGGGCTTCCGTGATCGCGACGGTCAGCTGTAACTCGCTCTAACTGGTAAATGTGGGAGCCAGGCCAGGCTCCCACCTTCAATCAGGCTTTCGGAAGACCGATGCCTTGGCCCATCTGTACCGGAGTGCCAGCGGCCAGCTCTTCAGCCCACTTCACCTGATCCGGCCCAAACAGCACAATCGCGGTCGAACCCAGCTTGAAGCGACCCAGCTCCGCACCTTTCTCCAGATGAACCGGTGCGCGCGCAGCTTCGTCATAGCGGAAGGTTTTCAGCTCGCGCTTCGGCGGCGTTACCAGCCCAGCCCACACGGTTTCAATCGACGCCACAATCATCGCACCCACCAATACCACGGCCATCGGGCCGCGTTCGGTGTCGAAGATGCAGGCAACGCGTTCGTTGCGCGCGAACAGCTCAGGTACGTTTTCAGCGGTGGTCTGGTTGACCGAGAAGATGCGGCCCGGGATGTAGACCATCTCGCGCAGCGTGCCGGCCAGCGGCATGTGTACGCGGTGGTAGTCCTTCGGCGACAGGTAGATGGTGGCGAAATCGCCGCCCATGAACGGCGCCGCTACGGCCGAGTCGCCGCCCAGCAATTCCAGCACGCTGAAGCTGTGACCTTTGGCCTGGAACACCCGGCCATGCTCGATTGGGCCCAACTGGCTGACCGCACCATCGGCGGGGCTCAACACCGCGCCTGGGGTTTGATCCAGTGGGCGGGCGCCATCTTTCAGGGCGCGGGTGAAGAAGGCGTTGAAGTGCTCGTAGGCGGTCACGTCTTCAACCAGGGCCTGGGACATGTCCACTTGATAACGCTTGGCGAACCAGCTGGTGAAGGCATTCTTGAACCAGCGCACGCGGCACTCGGCAATGCAACCGGCCAGACGCGATAGCAAGTGGTGCGGCAGCAAGTACTGGCTGAGGATAAACAACTGCTTTTTCATAACTGTCCTTAAACCTTAAATCTCGACGGGGGTGTCGGGGTGGTTGCCCCATTCGCCCCAGGAACCGGCATAACCTTTGACTCGCGGATAACCGAGCGCCTTGGCCACCAGGTAGGTGAAGCCAGAACGGTGGTGAGTCTGGCAGTGGGTGATGATTTCTTTGTCTTTGGTCAACCCGAGGTCTTCGAGGATCTGCGGCATGTCGCGGCGGATACGCAGGTTGCGCGCCTTGTCCATGCCGGCAGTCCATTCGAAGTTCACCGCGCCGGGGATGTGCCCGCCTTTGGCGGCGAGGACCTTCTCGCCGGAATACTCCAGCGGACCGCGTGCATCCCAGATGCCCAGGTCGGCGGCACCCAGGCGGCTTTGCAGGTATTCGCGGGTGGCGGTGGGGCCATCGTGCAACGTGAGGCTGACCGGGCCGCCGACGGGGGCGGGCACGTCGGTGGATACCGGGTGCTTGTCTTCCAGCCAGGCCAGCAGGCCGCCGTCCAGGTAGTGGTATTTCTGGTGGCCGATCACGTCGAGCATCCAGATGAAGCGCCCGGCCCAGCCGCCGCCTTCGTCGTCGTAGACCACGTAGGTGGCGTCCGGGGTGTGGCCCAGTTCGCCGAACAGCTTCTCAAGATCAGCCTTGTTGGGCAGCAGGCCGGGCGCCGGGGGCTGCCCCAGTTGGGTGCGCTTTGGGTCAACGAAATGCGCGCCGGGGATATGCCCTTCGGCGTAGCGGGCGGCACTGGTGAGGTCCACCAGTATCAGGTGTTCGGTATCGAGGCGACCAAGCAGGTCGCTGGATTCGATCACCAGCGGCAAGCCAGTGAAGTCAGGCATGTGAGGTCTCCTGGGCACAAATGTTGGCGATAAAAGACGGCGATTGTAGCGCAAGCATCAGGCGCTGCGGTTGGTAAAGCAGTGCAGGGCTTTCTCGATGCATTGGGCGGTTTTGCCGAAGGCCTGCACGGTGGTTTCCGAGAACGGCCCGCCGCCCTGGTCGGCCACCATCAGCATAACCACCTTGCCATTACAGCTCAGCGAGCGCAGCAACAGGTGTTCGCCGGTGAACAGGCGACGCAGGATCGGCGGCAGCAAGGCCGAGAACTGCGCATGGTTTTCAGGGTTGAGGCGTACCTGCGCGGATTTTTCCAGCAAGCGCTGCAAGAGCGTGCTGTTGACCACATCCAGGCTCAAATTGGCCGCATCCTTCGGCAGGCCATCGACCTGGTGCGCACGCAAGGTGCTCATGGCGCGGTCAGCCATCAACAGCATGACCCGCTGCATGCCACTGGCCACCAGGGCCTCCTTGGCGCAGGTGGTCAGGTGCATGGCGTTGGCAAAGCGGCTCGGTTCCACCAGCAGTTCGGTGCAGCGCTTGCGCCACACGGCCAGGGCCTCAGCGGTGGGCGGTGGCGCTGGAAGCAGGCCGCGATGAATCTTTTGTACATGCCACGGCCAGATCAGCGACAGCGCCGGGTGCCAGAGGTCAGGCATCAAGGTGGTGCGGGCGCTGGTGACGGCCTGCTGGTGGACCTGCTGCTGCACCTCGCCCAGGGGCTGTTGCAGGTACAGCGCTGTGAGGAGTTGCCAGCGTTCGGTGTGCGGGCAGGTCCAGGATTCCTGGGCCGACATCGCCAGGCCGTTGGCCAGCAGCACGGTATTGGCCGGTTGGTTCAACCAGCGGCGCAGGTTGGGTTCGGCGTCGAGCAATTGCTGGTGGCGCAGTGGGTCGTCTTCGCGGGCGATGTGCAGCGCCTTGACCAGCAAGCGCTGCTCGCTCATCAGCAGCTTATAGCCCTGGGACACCCAGATCGGCAGGTGCCAGGCTTCGGTCAGGCCGACGCACAGGTCCAGCAGGCGCACGCCGAACAGTGCCTGCTCGACCTCGCGCGCCGATTGGCCTTTGTGGATCACCCGCAGTTCCCATTCTTCCAGGAGCTTGGGGTAGGCGACCGCCATCGGCCACAGCGGCGACAGAAACAGCAGGCTGCCCCAGTGAATGTCCTGCCACAGTCGCGCCAGGCGGCTGCCGAACAAACCGTTGGCTTGTTGCGATGCGTGC
The DNA here is from genome assembly GCF_000510895.2 of Pseudomonas sp. FH1. Lineage (NCBI taxonomy): Bacteria > Pseudomonadati > Pseudomonadota > Gammaproteobacteria > Pseudomonadales > Pseudomonadaceae > Pseudomonas > Pseudomonas sp. FH1. The sequence continues at coordinate 23,840 of NZ_AOHM01000034.1, read as the reverse complement.
TGGCTGACCAACAGCAGTTGGCGCAACGCCACGGGGATCTCATTGGCCGGCACCGACGGCAGGCGCGCCAGCAGTTCTTCGGCGCGCTTGAGGCCCAGGCGGTTGAGCGCCACTTCGAGGTTTTCCGCCGGTTCCGCCAAGCTGCCATGGGTATGGCTGTTGGCCTCGCGCATCACGCTGAGCACAAGCGCCGGGCTGCTTTGCATCAGCTCGGCAATATCTCGCAATGAACTGCGGCTGTCGCGGATGCCTTTGCACACCCGGTCGTGACTGGCCTGGGGCACAGGCAGCAGCACATCGTCCAGGCGCTTGATCCAAGCGGCGAGAGAGTTGGGTTTTGCACTTGGGACTGTCGTTTCATTAGCCATGATAGGGGCGCGATCATCACTTGCGGTCTACACGCCCGGAGCGGGCCGAACTGGCTTTTCGCCTTAACGGGCTATAGTCTGGCGCAGTTTTGCCGATAAGTAGAACAAGAGTTTTCTGCTACACCCAATATGTCCATGAACCCGACGGCGCAAGTACTCATCCCCTATGGCTAAAATTATCGGCATCATCGTCGTCATCGCAAGTGTGCTCGGTGGCTACGTCCTGTCCCACGGTAAAATTGCGGCGTTGATCCAGCCCTTTGAAGTGCTGATCATCGGTGGTGCGGCGTTCGGCGCATTCTTGCAGGCCAACCCCGGCTACATGACTATGCACGTGGTCAAGAAGTCGCTGGGGATGTTCGGTTCGCGCTTCACTCACACGTTCTATCTGGAAGTGCTGGGGCTGGTCTACGAGATCCTCAACAAGAGCCGCCGCGAAGGCATGATGGCCATCGAGGCCGACATCGAAGACGCCGCCGCCAGCCCGATTTTCGCCAAGTACCCGGCTGTGCTCAAAGATGAGCGCATGACCGCCTACATCTGCGACTACCTGCGCATCATGTCCTCCGGCAACATGGCCCCCCATGAGCTGGAAGGCCTGTTCGACATGGAGTTGTTCAGCCTTAAAGAAGAGTTGGAGCATCCTTCCCACGCCGTGACCGGCATCGCTGACGGTATGCCGGGTTTTGGTATCGTCGCGGCGGTACTCGGTATCGTGGTGACCATGGCGTCCCTGGGCGAGGGCGACCAGGCCGCCATCGGCATGCACGTGGGTGCGGCACTGGTGGGTACGTTCTTCGGTATTCTCGCGGCCTACGGCTTCTTCGGTCCGCTTGCGACCTCCCTGGCCCATGACGCCAAGGAAGAAATCAACCTGTACGAATCGATCAAGGCCAGCCTGGTCGCTTCGGCTTCCGGCATGCCGCCGTCCCTGGCGGTGGAGTTTGGCCGCAAGGTGCTGTACCCGAAGCATCGCCCAAGCTTCGCCGAGCTGGAACAAGCGGTTCGCGGTCGTTAAGCCATGGAAAACAACCAGCCGATAATCATCAAGCGCGTCAAGCGCTTCGCTGCGGGGCACCATGGCGGCGCCTGGAAAATCGCCTTCGCCGACTTTGCGACGGCGATGATGGCGTTCTTCCTGGTGCTGTGGCTGATGTCCACCGCCACGCCCGAACAGAAGATCGCCATCGCTGGCTACTTCAAAGACCCGATTGGTTTCTCGGAAAGCGGCACGCCCTTCGTGATCGACCTAGGTGGCTCGCCGCAATTGGCGCCTGAGCGCACCATCAACCCGGAAATCAAGACCGAGTCGCCCCAGGAGAAAATCCCGATCGAGCGCGACACCGTCGAGTCCATGGCTGAGCAGGTCGAGCAGGAGCGCCTTGAGCTGCTGCTGCAAGAGCTGCAGACCAAGGTCGAAGAAAACCCGCAACTGCTGAAATTCAAGGACCAGATTTCTTTTGAAATCACGCCGGAAGGCTTGCGCATCCAGATCACCGACGCCGCCAACCGGCCGATGTTCGACTCCGGCAGTGCGCGCCTGAAGCCGTACTTTGAAGACATCCTGCTGGCCATGGCCGACACCATCAAGGCGGTGCCGAACAAGATCAGCATCAGCGGCCACACCGACGCCAAGCCATACGCGGGCCAGGGTGATTTCGGCAACTGGGAACTCTCGGCCAACCGCGCCAACGCCGCGCGCCGCGCGCTGGTTGCCGGCAGTTATCCGGACCCGCAAGTGGCGCGCGTGGTGGGGTTTGCTTCGTCGCAGCTGTTTGATCATCAAGATCCGTTCAACCCGGTCAACCGCCGGATCGATATCGTGGTGCTGACCAAAAAGGCTCAGCGTGCGATTGAAGGCGATCAACCACCGACGCCGCAACCTACCCCAGGTGCAGGCGCGCCGGGTGAGGTGCCGGCCGATCCGAACGCGATTCCACCGGGGCAGGAGCCGTTGCCGGCGCATGAACTGCGTCAGAAGCTGAACTTGTTTGATGATGGTGGGGTGAAGGATCCTACGGTGCCGGGTACCGGGTCGTAGGCCCTTTTCGACAAACTTCGTCGGTGAAAACGCCCCAACTCATTGGGGCGTTTTCGTATCCGTCAGAGCGGAAGATAGGCTTTCACACCGCTGATCACGCCTTGCATGTCGTCGGTACATAACCTCGGTACGAAGTACTCTCGCCCTTTGGAACGGGTCTTTCTGTGGAGTTTGTCGAGCCGCTCGAAGCTGACGGTGTAAATCATGTCGCACTTCACCCACAGCTCTTTGTAGCCATCCGTTAGAAGTGGATTGGTGTGAAGTAAATGATGCCAGTCGTGCTGCATCTCGGGAGCGGTAGAAGAGATCGGCACTACCGTGCAGAGCTTGCGGTTGTGGGTAGCCGTCGGGGATATCACTACGACTTTGCGGATCTTCAACATTTCTGGTGCAACAAAGCCTCGCGTGAAGTCGCAGAGCAGCACATCGCGTTGTTTGGGGTGATAGTAGAGAGGCAATCGTTAATTCCCCACAAAAAGCAAAGCCGCCCGAAGGCGGCTTCATTCGACACGCAGTGGAGCTTGCTTCGCCCCTTCTGCGCCGCTGGATCAACCCCGAAAAGGATCCAGACTCCTGCCAGCTTTCGCTGGTGACGGAGCAATTATGCGCATCAGAAATTCCGAATTCAAGCTGGCTCGTGTCGACTGGCCGCCCAGTTGTTCTGAATTCTTGATGCCAAACCCCGTTAAATCAATGGACTAGGCCGACCTGTGCCTTACTTTATGTGTATCAAGGCATGGCGGCTCAGTAACTGCTCTCCGGCAAGCTCGCAATAATCGACCGATAGCTGTTCATCCGCTGCTGCTGCACACGCCCATCCTCCAGCGCCTTGAGCAATGCACAGCCCGGCTCGCGGTCGTGTTTGCAGTCGCGGAAGCGGCAGGTGCCGATCAGGTCGTTGAATTCGATGAAGCCTGCTTCCACATCGCTGCGGCTGACGTGGCCGAGGCCGAATTCGCGGATACCGGGGGAGTCGATCAGCTCACCGCCGCCGGGGAAGTGGAACAACCGCGCGGTGGTGGTGGTGTGAGTACCCTGGCCGGACAGTTCCGACAGTGGGCCCACGCGGGTTTCGACTTCCGGCAGCAGGCTGTTGACCAGCGAGGATTTACCCACGCCCGACTGGCCGACAAACACGCTGATGCGCCCGTCCAACTGCTGTTGCAGCTGTTCCATGCCATTGCCGTGATGCGCCGAGACTTCCAGCACCGGGTAGCCGAGCGTGCGGTACACCGCCAGCAGGGCATTCAGCGCCGGGGCGTTCTGCTCGTCGATCAGGTCGAATTTGTTCAACAGCAACAGTGGGCGGATGCCAGCGTGCTCGGCGGCGACCAGGTAGCGGTCGATCAGGTTGGCATGGGGCTCGGGCAGTGGCGCGAACACGATGACGATCATGTCGACGTTGGCCGCCACCGGCTTGAGCTGGCCACGGCTGTCCGGGCGGCGCAGTTCGGTGGTGCGTGGCAACTGGGCGACAATCACGCCGATGCCTTGGTTGCCGGCACGCCAGACCACTTGGTCGCCGGTCACCAGCGCAGGCAGGTTGGCGCGCAAGTGGCAACGGAACACTTGGCCTGCGAGTTCGCCTTCGAGCGCCTCGACTTCGACCTGCACACCAAAGTGCGCGATCACCAGGCCCGTTTGTTCAGGGCCCAGGTCGCCGCCTTCAAGCGCTTCCACGGCGGAGGATTCACGTTTGGCGGCGCGAGCGGCGCGTTCACCTTGAATCTTTTCGATGCGCCAGTTTTGGCGACGGTTGAGCTGGCGTTTGGCCATGGGTGTTCCGTGTCGATAATGCAAAGGTTGGGTAAAACGGTCGCGAGTCTAGCACGCCCCCGCCTGCTAAACTGCGCAGCTACGCCAAGGTGCCAAGAGAATCAAGCCATGCAAAACCCACAGAACCTGATTTGGATCGATCTGGAAATGACCGGTCTGAACCCCGACACCGACGTCATCATCGAGATGGCGACCATTGTCACCGACAGCAACCTCAACACCTTGGCCGAAGGTCCGGTGATCGCCATCCACCACAGCGATGCCGTCCTTGCCACCATGGACGAGTGGAACACCCGCACCCACGGCAACTCCGGCCTCACCCAGCGCGTGCGCGACAGCCGCATCAGCATGGCCGAAGCTGAGGCCGAGACCATCGCCTTCCTGGAAAAGTGGGTGCCCAAGGGCAAGTCGCCGATCTGCGGCAACAGCATCTGCCAGGACCGTCGCTTCCTTTATACCCACATGAAAGGGCTGGAAAGCTACTTCCATTACCGCAACCTGGATGTGTCGACACTCAAAGAGCTGGCCGCGCGTTGGGCGCCGGAAGTCAAAGACAGCTTCCATAAAGGCAGCACGCATTTGGCGCTGGATGATATTCGCGAGTCGATTGCCGAGCTGCAGCATTACCGCAAGCATTTCATCAAAGCGTGACGCCCCCTTTTGGTGCCGTCAGCAAATGATTAGACTGCCGGCCTCAATGCAAGGATCGCCCTCATGCTGCTGATGCTCTACCTCATCGCCATCACCGCCGAAGCCATGACCGGCGCGCTGTCGGCCGGGCGACGCGGCATGGACTGGTTTGGCGTAGTGCTGATCGCGTGTGTGACAGCGCTGGGTGGCGGTTCAGTGCGTGACGTGCTGCTCGGGCATTACCCGCTGACCTGGGTCAAGCACCCGGAATACCTGGTGCTGACCTCTATTGCCGCACTGGTGACGATCTTTATTGCACCGCTGATGCGCCGCCTGCGCTCGCTGTTCCTGGCGCTGGACGCCGTGGGCCTGGTGGCGTTCACCCTGATTGGTTGCATGACCGCGCTGGAAATGGGTCACGGCATGTTGGTGGCCTCGGTCAGTGGTGTGATCACTGGGGTTTTCGGTGGCATCCTGCGCGACATCTTCTGCAACGACATCCCGCTGATCTTCCGCCGCGAGCTGTACGCCAGCGTGTCGTTCCTCGCCGCCTGGTTCTACATGCTCTGCCTTTATCTGGAACTGCCCAGCGAGCAGTCGATCCTGCTGACCCTGTTCAGCGGCTTTCTATTGCGGCTGTTGGCGATCCGTTTTCACTGGGAAATGCCCAAGTTCGTCTACAACGACGACGTGCACTAACGGCTGGCGTGCTGGTTCAGCGCCCATTCCACGTGTTCGCGCACCAGCTCCGACGGGTAATCCCGGCGCGCCTTCAAGGCTTCCAGCACCGGAATACTCGACGGCGCATTGCCCAGGCCCACCGCCAGGTTGCGCAGCCAGCGCTCGTAGCCGGCACGACGCAGCGGTGAGCCTTCGGTACTGCTGAGGAATTTATCCTCGTCCCACATAAACAGTTCGGCCAGCTCCGCGTTATCCAGGTTGTGGCGCGGTTTGAAATCGCTTTCGGCGGTGGAGCGGGCGAAACGATTCCATGGGCATACGATCTGACAGTCATCACAGCCGAATACCCGATTGCCGATCAGTGGGCGCAAGTCCTCTGGGATCGCGTTCTTGAGCTCGATGGTCAGGTAGGAGATACAGCGCCGCGCGTCCAATACATAGGGGCCGACGAAGGCGTTGGTGGGGCAGATATCCAGGCAAGCGGTGCAGCGGCCGCAGTGTTCGGTGCTGTGAGGGGCATCGATCGGCAACGGCAGGTCGACGAATAGTTCGCTCAGAAAGAAGTAACTACCGGCCTTGCGATTGAGGACCAGGGTGTTTTTACCGATCCAGCCCAGCCCGGCTTTTTCGGCGATGGCTTTTTCCAGCACGGGCGCGCTGTCGACAAAGGCGCGGAAACCGAACGGGCCGATCTGCGCTTGAATGCGATCAGCCAGTTGCTGCACGCGCTTGCGGATCAGCTTGTGGTAGTCACGGCCCAGGGCGTAACGCGAAATGTAGGCTTTTTCTGGCTTGGCCAGCAATTGGGCCATTTGCGTGTCGCCCGGCAGGTAATCCATGCGCAGCGACACCACGCGCAAGGTGCCCGGCACCAGTTCGTCGGGATGGGAGCGTTTGCTGCCATGGGCGCCCATGTAGTCCATCTCGCCGTGGTAGCCCGCGTCGAGCCAGCGTTGCAGGTGCTGCTCATGCTCGGCCAGGTCCAGGCCGCTGATGCCGACTTGTTGAAAGCCCAGCTCGCGGCCCCAGTCTTTGATCGATTGGGCGAGGGCGGGCAGATCGGACGTAATAGCAGGCATGAGACACGGGAAACCACAGGTTAGATGCGTATAATTCTGCCAGACATCGGAGCTTGAAGACGCATGCCGCAGACAAATCACGCAATAACCGACGTACAGCCCCTGTTGCACGGCCATTTGCCGCAACTGACAGTGCGTTCGCCGGACGCCCATAAAGGCCAGTTTGGCCACCTGTTGGTCATTGGCGGTGACCACGGCTTTGGCGGCGCCGCCTTGCTGAGCACCGAAAGTGCCTTGCGCAGTGGCGCGGGCATGGTGTCCCTGGCGACGCGCCCGGAACACGTGCCAGCCGCTTTGGCCCGCTTGCCGGAAGTCATGACCGTCGGCGTCAGCTCGGCCAACCAACTGATGGGCTTGTTGGAAAAGATCTCGGTCATTGTGATCGGGCCTGGGCTGGGTGAAGCGTCCTGGGGCAAAAGCCTGCTGTCCGTCGCCGCCAACGCCAAGCAGCCGCAAGTCTGGGATGCCGACGCCTTGAATCAGCTCGCCAATGGCGGCATCAGCTTGCCAGCCAACAGCGTGATCACCCCGCATCCGGGGGAGGCTGCGCGGTTGTTGGGCCTTTCGACAGCCGAGGTTCAGGCCGATCGTCTTAAGGTGGCGCGCGCGTTGAGTCAGACATTCAATGCAGTGGCTATCCTCAAGGGGGCTGGCAGTTTGATTGCCAGCCCGGACGGACGTGTTTCACGCTGTGACCAAGGCCATCCGGCGATGGCAACGGCGGGGCTAGGTGATGTCCTGGCCGGGCTGGTGGGCGCGTTGCTGGCCCAGGGCATGCCGGCCTATGAGGCAAGCTGCCTGGCGGTTTGGTTGCATGCCACGGCGGGTGATCGCCAGGGCACCTTTGGTCGCGGCTTGGCTGCCAGCGACTTGATACCCGCCATTCGTCAATTGCTGGAGGAGCAGTCGCCGTGTCTGAAGTAATCCTTTTTTTGGCCGATGAAGAGGCCATGGTTGCGTTCGGGCAACGCATTGCGCAGGTGACGGCGGGTGCAGGGCTGATCTTTCTGGAAGGTGACTTGGGGGCGGGCAAGACCACGCTATCCCGAGGGATTATCCGAGGGTTGGGCCATACAGGGGCAGTAAAAAGCCCTACGTTCACCCTGGTAGAACCCTACGAGATCGGCGCAGTGCGCGCCTTCCACTTTGACCTTTATCGTCTGGTTGACCCCGAAGAGCTCGAATATATGGGGATCCGGGATTACTTCGATGAAGATGCGTTGTGCCTGATCGAGTGGCCAGATAAAGGCACAGGCTTTTTGCCAAAGCCTGACATGACCATTACCATTACGCCGCATGAGCATGGACGTCAGTTGAAGTTGTTGCCCCAGAGCGCGCGCGGCCAGTCGTGGTGCGCCGCTTTGGCATTGGAATTCAAATAATTGGTGGGGTTAGGTATGCGCTTTCGCGCGTTGGTTGCTGTCGTGGGGGTGTTGCTTGCGGCAATGACTGTCAATGCTCTGGCTGCTTCACAGGTGAAGAGTGTTCGCCTGTGGCGAGCGCCGGATAACACGCGACTGGTGTTCGACCTGTCTGGCCCGGTCCAGCACAGCGTCTTTACCCTGACGGCGCCTGATCGCCTGGTGATCGACATCAACGGCGCGACCCTGGCCGCGCCGTTGAAAGTGTCCACTGCCAATACCCCGATTACCGCCATGCGCTCGGCCCAGCGCACGCCGACTGATCTGCGTGTGGTGATCGACCTGAAAAAGGTCGTGACCCCGAAAAGCTTCTCCTTGGCGCCCAACGCCCAGTACGGCAACCGGTTGGTGGTCGACCTGTTCGACAATGCCGCCGATGCCAACCCGCCGCCTGCACCGCCTCCAAGCGTCGCGACTGTCCCGGCGGTGCCGGTCAACCCGTCGCAACCACAGGTCAAGCTGCCTCCGCCGCCACCGGCTCCCGCCGGCAAGCGTGACATTATCGTGGTGATCGACGCCGGTCACGGCGGCGAAGACCCCGGTGCCTCCGGCTCACGCGGCCAGCATGAAAAAGATGTGGTGCTGGCGATTGCCCGTGAACTGCAGCGCCAGATCAACGCGATGAAAGGCTACCGCGCTGAGCTGACCCGTACCGGCGACTACTTCATTCCGTTGCGCGGCCGTACCGAAATTGCCCGCAAGAAAGGCGCTGACCTGTTCGTATCGATCCATGCCGACGCCGCGCCTTCTACCGCAGCCTTTGGCGCCTCGGTGTTTGCCCTGTCGGATCGCGGCGCGACGTCTGAGACCGCCCGCTGGCTGGCCGACAGTGAAAACCGTTCCGACTTGATCGGCGGGGCGGGTAACGTCTCCCTTGATGACAAAGACAAAATGCTCGCCGGCGTACTGCTCGACTTGTCGATGACCGCTTCGCTGACGTCCAGCTTGAACGTGGGCCAGAAGGTCCTGAGTAACATCGGCCGGGTCACCTCGCTGCACAAACAGCGCGTGGAACAAGCAGGATTCATGGTGTTGAAGTCGCCGGATATCCCATCGATCCTGGTGGAGACCGGGTTTATCTCCAACTCCAACGAGGCCTCGAAGCTGGCCAGCGCCAGTCACCAGCAAGCGCTGGCGCGTTCCATCAGCGCCGGTGTGCGCCAGTTCTTCCAGCAGAATCCGCCACCGGGCACCTACATCGCCTGGCTGCGTGACTCCGGGAAAATCGCCCAAGGCCCGCGCGACCATCGCGTACAGCCCGGCGACACCCTGGCCATGCTGGCTGTGCGTTTCCAGGTGTCGGCCGCGACCTTGCGCAGCGCCAACAACCTGAAGACCGATGAATTGAAAGTCGGCCAGGTGTTGACCATCCCTGGCACCGAATTGGCGGCGCAGTAATGAGCGACTCGATCCTGGATAACGGCTCACGCATCGAACTGCTCAGCCCGCGCCTTGCCAACCAGATTGCGGCGGGCGAGGTGGTGGAGCGTCCGGCATCGGTGATCAAGGAGCTGCTGGAAAACAGCATCGACTCCGGCGCCAAGCGCATTGATGTCGACGTGGAGCAGGGCGGCGTCAAGCTGCTGCGCGTGCGTGATGATGGCAGCGGTATCTCGTCCGACGACCTGCCATTGGCCCTGGCCCGTCACGCCACCAGCAAGATTCGCGACCTGGAAGACCTTGAGCGGGTGATGAGCCTGGGCTTTCGCGGTGAGGCCCTGGCGTCCATCAGCTCTGTGGCGCGCCTGACCCTGACGTCCCGCACCCGCAGCGCCGAGCAGGCCTGGCAAGTGGAAACCGAAGGTCGCGACATGGCGCCTCGGGTCCAGCCGGCAGCCCATCCCGTCGGTACGTCGGTGGAAGTGCGCGACCTGTTCTTCAACACCCCGGCGCGGCGCAAATTCCTCAAGGCCGAGAAAACCGAATTCGATCACCTGCAGGAAGTCATCAAGCGCCTGGCCCTGGCCCGCTTCGATGTGGCATTCCACCTGCGGCATAATGGCAAGACCATCCTCAGCCTGCACGAAGCCCACGATGACGCCGCGCGTGCTCGCCGGGTGTCAGCGATATGCGGGCCAGGTTTCCTGGAGCAGGCGCTGCCGATTGAAATCGAGCGCAATGGCCTGCGGCTGTGGGGTTGGGTCGGTTTGCCGACCTTCTCCCGCAGCCAGGCGGACTTGCAGTACTTCTTTGTGAACGGCCGTGCGGTGCGCGACAAATTGGTGGCCCACGCGGTGCGCCAGGCCTATCGCGACGTGCTTTTCAACGGGCGTCACCCGACGTTTGTGTTGTTCTTTGAGGTCGACCCGTCGGTGGTGGACGTCAACGTGCACCCGACCAAGCACGAAGTGCGCTTCCGTGATGGGCGCATGGTGCATGACTTCCTTTATGGCACCTTGCACCGCACCCTGGGTGATGTGCGTCCGGATGATCAGTTGTCTGCGCCTATTGTGACCGCAGTGGTCCGTCCGAGTGGTCCGGAAGCTGGCGAGTTCGGCCCTCAAGGCGAAATGAGCCTAGCGGCCAACCTGCTGCAATCGCCGCAGTCGCAACCTACCTATACCGCGCCGAACTCCGGCGCCGGCTCGGGTTATCAATACCAATACACGCCACGCCCTCAATCGGCGGTGCCGGTGGCCGAGGCCCAGGCGGCTTACCGTGAGTTTTTCGCGCCGCTGCCAGGTGCCGAAGCGGGCGCGCCTGTGGCCTTGCCAGAAGGTGGCGGGGATATTCCGCCGCTGGGCTACGCGTTGGCGCAGCTCAAGGGTATCTACATCCTGGCGGAAAACGCCCATGGTCTGGTGCTGGTGGACATGCATGCCGCCCACGAGCGGATCATGTACGAACGCCTCAAGATCGCCATGGCCAGCGAAGGCCTCAGCGGCCAGCCGCTGCTGGTGCCGGAGTCCCTGGCCGTCAGTCAGCGTGAGGCCGATTGTGCCGAAGAGCACCACGGCGTGTTCCAGAAGCTAGGCTTTGAGTTGCAGCGCCTGGGCCCGGAAACCCTGGCCATCCGCCAGATTCCCGCGCTGCTCAAGCAGGCCGAGGCCAACCGCCTGGTTGCCGACGTGCTGGCGGACCTGATGGAATACGGCACCAGTGACCGTATCCAGGCGCACATCAACGAGTTGCTCGGCACCATGGCCTGCCACGGCGCCATCCGCGCCAATCGCCGCCTGGCCCTGCCGGAAATGAACGGCCTGCTGCGCGACATGGAAAACACCGAGCGCAGCGGGCAATGCAACCATGGCCGACCGACCTGGACCCAGATGGGCCTGGACGATCTGGACAAACTGTTCTTGCGCGGCCGTTGATGAGTGCCTTGCCCCCCGCGATCTTCCTGATGGGCCCCACGGCCGCCGGCAAGACCGACCTGGCCATCGAGCTGACCAAAGTGCTGCCGTGCGAGCTGATCAGTGTCGACTCTGCCCTGGTTTACCGGGACATGGATATCGGCACGGCCAAGCCTTCCAAGGAGCTGTTGGCCCAATATCCGCATAAGCTGATTGACATCATCGACCCGTCAGAGAGCTATTCGGCGGCGGATTTCCGCACCGACGCCCTGGCGGCCATGGCCGACATTACTGCGCGGGGCAATATTCCGCTGCTGGTGGGCGGCACGATGCTCTATTACAAGGCTTTGCAGGAAGGTCTGGCGGATATGCCGCCGGCCGATGCCCAGGTGCGCGCCGAGCTTGAAGAAGAGGCTCTACGCCTTGGCTGGCAAGCCTTGCACGACCAGTTGGCCTCCGTGGACCCGGTGTCCGCCGCGCGCATTCACCCCAATGACCCGCAGCGCCTCACTCGCGCCCTGGAAGTCTGGCGCGTGAGCGGGCAGACCATGACTGAACATCGCCTGAAACAAAGTGCGCAAAGTGCTGACGCAGGCGCATCTGGCGCGTCACAATTGCCCTATACTGTGGCGAATCTGGCCATCGCTCCGGCAAATCGCCAGGTGCTGCATGATCGAATTGCACAAAGATTCACAATTATGTTGGAACAGGGGTTTGTGGACGAGGTCGTAGCTCTGCGTTCCAGAGGTGACCTGCATCCAGGGTTACCTTCGATACGTGCTGTAGGCTACCGCCAAGTCTGGGATCATCTGGATGGCAAGCTGACGTCAGCCGAAATGCAGGAACGCGGCATCATTGCCACGCGCCAGTTGGCGAAACGCCAGTTCACCTGGTTGCGCAGCTGGAGCGATTTGCACTGGCTGGACAGCCTGGACAGCGACAATCTGTCACGCGCCTTGAAATACTTGGGAACGGTCTCCATATTGAGCTGAGTCCTTGCAATTGCCGTCTATCCTTGGGGGTGTGACGGCCATAAGCTATCTATTTTCCGATTTTTTATTATTGATCCTTAAAGGAGTGCGGCACATGTCAAAAGGGCATTCGCTACAAGACCCTTACTTGAATACTTTACGTAAAGAGAAAGTGGGGGTTTCCATCTACCTGGTCAACGGTATCAAGCTGCAAGGCACGATCGAGTCGTTCGACCAGTTCGTGATCCTGCTGAAAAACACCGTCAGCCAGATGGTCTACAAGCACGCTATCTCGACAGTCGTTCCTGTTCGTCCAATCCGTCTGCCTAGCGCAGCCGGTGATGAAGCAGCTGACGCTGAGCCAGGTAACGCCTGATAGGAGTCTCCTTTGTTCTTTGAGCGCCACGGTGGTGGTGAGCGGGTCATTCTCGTTCACTTGGATGGACAGGACCCTGAGGCGCGCGAAGATCCGCAGGAGTTTCAGGAGTTGGCAAATTCGGCCGGCGCCGAGACCGTTGCGTTTTTTAACGTGCCGCGTCATCGGCCAACCGCCAAATTCCTGATTGGCAGCGGCAAGGTCGAGGAACTGCGCGACCTGGTCCATGCCGAAGAAGCCGATCTGGTGATCTTCAATCACGTCCTCACGCCCAGTCAGGAACGTAACCTCGAACGTGTCTTCGAGTGTCGCGTGATCGACCGTACCGGTCTGATTCTCGATATTTTTGCCCAGCGCGCCCGTACCCATGAAGGCAAGCTCCAGGTTGAACTGGCCCAGCTTGACCACATGAGCACCCGCCTGGTCCGCGGCTGGACTCACCTTGAGCGTCAGGGTGGCGGCATCGGCATGCGCGGCCCGGGTGAAACCCAGCTCGAGACCGACCGACGCCTGTTGCGGGTTCGCCTGCGCCAGATCAAGGGTCGCCTGGAGAAAGTGCGCAGCCAGCGTGAGCAATCGCGCCGTGGGCGTACCCGCGCGGATATCCCGACCGTGTCCCTGGTGGGCTATACCAACGCCGGCAAATCCACACTCTTCAATAATGTGACGAAATCGGACGTGTACGCAGCCGACCAACTGTTCGCCACCCTCGACCCGACCTTGCGCCGTCTGGATCTGGACGACCTGGGGCCGATTGTCCTGGCCGACACCGTGGGTTTCATTCGTCACTTGCCGCACAAGCTGGTCGAGGCATTTCGGTCTACGCTCGAAGAGTCGAGCAATTCCGACCTGCTGTTGCACGTGATCGATGCGGCTGAACCGGATCGCATGTTGCAGATTGAACAGGTGATGCTGGTGCTGGGCGAGATTGGTGCCCAGGACTTGCCGATCCTCGAGGTCTATAACAAACTCGATTTGCTTGAAGGCGTTGAGCCACAAATCCAGCGCGATGAGAATGGCAAGCCCCAGCGGGTCTGGCTGTCGGCGCGTGATGGCAGTGGTCTTGAGTTGCTTGAACAGGCCATTGCCGAGTTGCTCGGCGGCGATTTGTTCGTTGGCACCTTGCGCTTGCCCCAGCGTTTTGCTCGACTGCGTGCACAGTTTTTCGAGTTGGGCGCGGTACAGAAAGAAGAACACGACGAAGAAGGTGTCAGCTTGCTGGCCGTTCGATTGCCGCGCTCGGAGCTCAATCGGCTGGTCAGCCGTGAGGGCGTTGTACCGACAGAGTTCATCGAACAACACACTTTGCAATAAAAGCCTCCTAAAGCGGTTGTGCCGCAGTGGCAGGCATTCTGTAGCATTGGTCGGCGCGCCGTGGGTGCGTCTTTGCTTTATCAGATGGAGAGCGCTATGGCTTGGAATGAGCCGGGTGGCAACTCGAATAATCAGGATCCTTGGGGTGGTAAACGCCGCAATAATGGCGACCGCAAGGGGCCACCAGATCTCGACGAGGCCTTCCGAAAGCTGCAGGAAAGCCTGAATGGGTTGTTCGGTGGTGGAAAAAAACGTGGTGGTGACGACGGCGGTCGCACAAGCAAGGGCGGCGGCTATGGCCTGCTGGGCCTGGGTCTTGTCGTGCTGGCGGCCGTATGGCTATACAGCGCCGTCTACGTGGTGGACGAGCAGGAGCAAGCCGTGGTGCTGCGCTTCGGCAAGTACTACGAGACAGTCGGCCCTGGCCTGAACATCTACTTCCCGCCGATCGACAAGAAGTACATGGAAAACGTCACGCGTGAGCGTGCCTACACCAAGCAGGGCCAGATGCTGACCGAAGACGAGAACATCGTCGAAGTGCCGCTGACCGTGCAGTACAAGATCAGCAACCTGCAGGACTTCGTGCTGAACGTTGATCAGCCGGAAATCAGCCTGCAACACGCTACCGAAAGTGCCCTGCGCCACGTCGTCGGTTCGACCGCGATGGACCAGGTGCTGACCGAAGGTCGTGAATTGATGGCCAGCGAGATCAAGGAGCGCCTGCAGCGGTTCCTCGATACCTATCGCACCGGTATCACCGTTACCCAGGTGAACGTACAGAGCGCAGCCGCACCGCGTGAAGTGCAGGAAGCCTTCGATGACGTGATCCGTGCCCGTGAAGACGAGCAGCGTTCGCGCAACCAGGCTGAAACCTACGCCAACGGCGTCGTGCCGGAAGCCCGTGGTCAGGCCCAGCGCATCCTAGAGGATGCCAACGGTTACCGCGACGAAGTGGTCTCCCGCGCCAAGGGTGAGGCGGATCGCTTTACCAAGCTGGTCGCCGAGTACCGCAAGGCGCCGGAAGTCACGCGTGAGCGTCTGTACCTGGACACCATGCAGGAAGTCTTCAGCAACACCAGCAAGGTTCTCGTGACCGGCAGCAAAGGTGGGCAGAACAACCTGCTGTACCTGCCGCTGGACAAGATGATCGAAGGTGGTCGTAGCAGCACCAGCGCACCGTCCACCGGTTCCAATGCCGCTGCCAACGAAGCGAGCGCCCGTGCGGCCGCTGACTTGCTGCAACAGCAAACACGTACCAGGGAGAGTCGTTGATGAGCAATAAATCGCTGACCGCCCTGATTGTGGGCGTCGTCGTGGTCATCGCTGCCTGGAACTGCTTCTACATCGTGGCTCAGACCGAGCGTGCGGTGCTGCTGCAATTCGGTCGCGTGGTCCAGGCGGATGTCCAGCCGGGCCTGCATGTGAAAGTCCCCTACGTCAACCAGGTGCGCAAGTTCGACGCCCGCCTGATGACCCTGGATGCACCGACACAGCGCTTCCTGACCCTGGAAAAGAAAGCCGTGATGGTTGACGCCTACGCCAAGTGGCGCGTCAAGGATGCCGAGCGCTTCTACACCGCGACCTCCGGCCTCAAGCAGATTGCTGACGAGCGTTTGTCGCGCCGTCTGGAATCGGGCCTGCGTGACCAGTTTGGTAAGCGCACCCTGCACGAGGTGGTATCCGGTGAGCGTGACGCGCTGATGGCTGACATCACGCGTTCGCTGAACACGATGGCAGAGAAAGAACTGGGCATTGAAGTGGTTGATGTCCGGGTCAAGGCGATCGACCTGCCGAAGGAAGTGAACCGCAGCGTGTTCGAGCGTATGAGCACCGAGCGTGAGCGTGAAGCCCGTGAGCACCGCGCCAAGGGTAACGAGCTGGCAGAAGGTATCCGTGCAGATGCCGATCGTCAGCGCCGTGTACTGCTGGCCGAAGCCTATCGCGAGTCTGAAGAGGCCCGTGGTGATGGCGATGCTCAAGCTGCGGCGATCTATGCCAAGGCCTACGGCCAGGACCAGGAGTTCTACGCGTTCTACCGTAGCCTGCGCGCCTACCGTGAAAGCTTCGCGAACAAAACCGACGTCATGGTGCTGGACCCAAGCAGCGACTTCTTCCGCTACCTGGAAAAGTCCAAGTAACCAGCCTGTGATTCTGTAGGTTTCACTCCCGTCGGGCGGCTAAAACGCCTGGCGGGGTGATCCTTTCAGAAAACGGGTGTATGATGCGGCAGCCGGGAAATTCCCGGCTTTTTTGCGTCTGCATGTTTGATTCGGCAGGCGTGACAGGTTTTTCGAGGAAAGTGCCCGACGAGGCCGATTACAGGCCGTTCGTCACGTCGCTCTTGCGCGTGGTTTATGCAGGGGGCGGGTATTTTCTGCTTCACTCAAGGCTCGGCCGAGGGCTGGCCGCCCGGATCAAAGGGGAATGGCGTAATGGCAACGGTAGACCGCTGGCTGCTGCCAGATGGCATCGAAGAAGTACTGCCACCAGAAGCTGCGCGCATCGAAGTAGCGCGTCGCCAGGTGTTGGATCTGTTCCAGAGCTGGGGTTACGAGTTTGTCGTGACCCCCCATATCGAGTACCTGGAATCCCTGCTGACCGGCGCGGGCCAGGACCTGGATCTGCGCACCTTCAAGGTCATCGACCCGCAATCGGGCCGACAAATGGGTTTCCGTGCCGACATCACGCCGCAAGTGGCGCGCATCGATGCGCACACCCTGCGTCGCGAAGGTCCGAGCCGCCTGTGCTACGCCGGCAGCGTGCTGCATGCACAGCCGCGTGCGTTGTCGTCGTCCCGCAGCCCGATCCAGCTGGGCGCCGAGTTGTACGGCGATGCGAGCCCGAGCAGCGACGTTGAAGTGATCAGCCTGATGCTGGCCATGCTGCAACTGGCTGATGTGCCGGATGTCCACATGGACCTGGGCCACGTCGGTATCTACCGTGGCCTGGCCCGTGCGGCTGGTTTGTCTGGTGAAGTGGAACAACAGCTGTTCGATGCCCTGCAACGCAAGGCCATCGATGAGGTGATTGCTCTGACCGCGGGCGTGCCTGCCGACCTGGCTGACATGCTGCGTGCACTGGTCAACCTGTGCGGCGGCCGTGAAGTGCTGGTGGCTGCCCGCGAGCGCCTGGCCAATGCGCCGGCGCCGGTACTGGCTGCACTGAACGACGTACTGGCGATTGCCGAGCAGTTGTCGGCGCGCTTCCCGGAGCTGCCGCTGTACTTTGATCTGGGTGAGCTGCGCGGCTACCACTACCACACTGGTGTGGTGTTCGCCGTCTTTGTACCGGGCGTTGGCCAAGCCATCGCCCAAGGTGGTCGTTATGACGATATCGGCGCCGACTTCGGTCGTGCGCGTCCGGCCACTGGATTCTCCACCGATTTGAAAACCCTGGTGACCCTGGGGCGTGCTGAGGTCGAGCTGCCGTCTGGTGGCATCTGGATGCCCGACAGTACGGACGCAGCACTCTGGCAGCAGGTTTGCCAGTTGCGCAGTGAGGGTCAGCGTGTCGTCCAGGCTTTGCCTGGGCAGCCATTGGCCGCCGCCCGTGAAGCGGACTGCGACCGGCAATTGATTCTGCAGAACGGGCTTTGGCAAGTATCGCCACTGGCTTCTTGAGTTTTCCTGCCGGCCATCGCCGGCACCAAGTTTGCGCGAATGAGGACAAGTGTTATGGGTAAGAATGTCGTAGTCCTGGGCACCCAATGGGGTGATGAGGGCAAAGGCAAGATCGTTGATCTGCTGACCGAACATGCTGCCGCCGTAGTGCGCTACCAAGGTGGCCACAACGCTGGCCACACCCTGGTCATCGATGGCGAAAAAACCGTCTTGCACCTGATCCCGTCGGGCGTTCTGCGCGAAGGCGTGCAGTGCCTGATCGGCAACGGCGTGGTGGTTGCACCTGACGCCCTGCTGCGTGAGATCACCAAGCTGGAAGAGAAAGGCGTACCGGTGCGCGAGCGCCTGCGTATCAGCCCGTCCTGCCCGCTGATCCTGTCCTTCCACGTTGCGCTGGACCAGGCCCGTGAAAAGGCCCGTGGCGAGCTGAAGATCGGTACCACCGGTCGCGGCATCGGCCCAGCGTACGAAGACAAGGTTGCACGCCGTGGCCTGCGTGTGGGCGACCTGCTCAACATGCCGCGCTTTGAAGACAAGCTGCGTGAGTTGGTGGATTACCACAACTTCATGCTGGTCGGTTACTACAAAGAGCCAGCCATCGAGTTCGAGAAAACCCTGGCCGAGTGCAAGGAATACGCTGAGCTGCTCAAGCCGCTGATGCTGGACGTGACCGCCGAGCTGCACGACCTGCGTCGCGCTGGCAAAGACATCATGTTCGAAGGCGCCCAAGGCTCCCTGCTGGACATCGACCACGGTACCTACCCGTACGTGACCAGCTCCAACACCACCGCGGGTGGCGTTGCGACCGGTTCCGGCGTTGGCCCGATGTTCCTGGACTACATTCTGGGCATCACCAAGGCTTACACCACTCGCGTAGGTTCGGGTCCGTTCCCGACTGAGCTGTTCGACGACGTCGGCGCTCACCTGGCCAAGCAAGGTCACGAATTCGGCGCGACCACCGGCCGTGCTCGTCGTTGTGGCTGGTTCGACGCCGTTATCCTGCGTCGCGCTATCGATGTGAACAGCATCTCGGGCATCTGCCTGACCAAGCTGGACGTACTCGACGGCCTGGAAACCATCAACATCTGCATCGGCTACAAAGATGCCGAAGGCAAGGACGTTGCTCCGACCGACGCCGACAGCTACGTGGGCCTGCAGCCTGTGTACGAAGAAGTGCCGGGCTGGACCGAATCGACCGTGGGCGCCAAGACCCTGGAAGAGCTGCCGGCTAACGCCCGTGCCTACATCAAACGTGTCGAAGAGCTGATCGGTGCGCCGATTGACATTATTTCGACAGGTCCGGACCGCAACGAAACCATCGTTCTGCGTCACCCGTTCGCTTAATAAGCTGTTGATGTAAAAAGCAAAGGGCTCCTTCGGGAGCCCTTTGTCGTTTCTGTCGCCTGGGCGGCACGACCCTTGCTTTGGTTCTTTCTTTCGCGGTGCTATCAAATTAATGGCACCCGTGGTGGAGGGATTCCCGATGTCTGCCGTTCTCTCATTGTTACAAAGCCGTCTGTTGCGGCCGGTGTTCGTTACCCTAGGTATCGCCCTTTTGGTGCAAGTGCTGGTGGCCGTCGCCCTGACGCGAAGCACCGTCACCGCGCTGGAGGCTGATTTGGGCAATCGCCTGGGTATCGACAGCCAGAAACTGTCGGGTGAATTGGCCCAGGCCGGTAAAGAAGTCACGTCCAGCCTGGACAGCTTGTCGACCAGTACCCGTCAGCGTCTGACAGCGGGGCTTTCAACCCGCCTGCAGGAAGAGCAGAAGCAGCTGCGTGCGACCCTGGAAAAAGACCTGAAAGACTCCGCCAATGACATGGCGCAACTGCTGGCCTCGGTGGCGCCCCGCGCTATGTGGGACAGCGACGTGCCGACGCTGTCGGAGTTCGCCCGGCGTGCCCAGCGTAATCCCAACGTGCTGTTCGTGGTCTATGACGACGCGGCGGGTGAGCATCTGACCCGCTACCTCAACCGTGAAAACCCGATCAACCAGGCGCTGTTGGAAAAGGGCAAGGGTGACCGCGCCCTGGATAAGGTGTTGGATGCGGCCAAAGATGATCCTTCGGTGTTCTATGTCGAGGCGTCCATTAGCCCCAACGGCGTGGAGATCGGCAAGGTGCGCATGGGGGTTTCCACGGCCGCAGTGGAGGCTGATCTGGCCGCGCTGGATAAGCGTTTCGCCGCACTGATCGCCAGCGGTGACCAACTGGTGGGCGACAGCCTCAAGGGGGCGGCGGCCGATAGCGCTGCCGCCATGGGCGCGCGCCTGCAATCCGCGCAAGCCACCGCCACCCAAATGACGGCCAACACCACCAGCGCCGTCCAGGACGCCGCCGGCACCTTGCGCTGGCGCATCGGCATGGGCTTGGCGCTGGTCGGTTTGGGCGTGTTGCTGTTGATCGCCATCGTGTTGGGCCGTCGCGTGGTCAATCGTTTGAAGTTGCTGATTGCTGCCATGGATGACTTGGCGGCGGGCGAGGGTGATCTCACCAAGCGCGTGCAAATCAGCAGCAAGGATGAAATCGGCGACATGGCTTCGGCGGTCAATCGCTTTGTGGATAAGTTGCAGCCCATCGTGCGCGAGGCGGGGGATGTGGCCCAGCGCACCGGCGTGGAAATCGGCGCGATGACCCTGCGCAATGCCGGTGCTGACGCTGCGGCCGGTTTACAGCGCGATGAAGTGGCCGAGAGCTTGCGCGCACTGTCGCAGATGGCCGACGAGGCGCAAGCCGAGAGCCATGCGATGCAGGCGGCGTTGCAGCAGGTGGTGGATATTCGCCAGGCCACGGATGAGAACTCGCGGACCTCGGCTGAGGTCGGCAGTTTGATCGAGGCGCTGGCGGGCCAAGTACAAGCGGGCTCCACGGTTATCGAGCGCTTGGCCCAGCAAAGCCAGCAGATCGAGGTGGTGCTGACCGTGATTCACGGCATTGCCGAGCAAACCAATTTGCTCGCCCTCAACGCCGCAATCGAGGCGGCGCGTGCGGGTGAGACCGGTCGCGGCTTTGCGGTGGTGGCGGATGAAGTGCGTGCGCTGGCGAGCAAGACCCAAAGCTCCACCGGCGATATCCAGGCGCATATCGTGGCGTTGCAGCAGGGCGCGCGGGAGGCGGTGGAAACCATCGGCAAGGCCGGGCGTCAGGCTAATGAAGGTTTGCTGGTGCTGCGTGACAGCGTGCGCTTGCAGCAGACGGTGCAGGCCTCGGTGGAGCAGGTGCATGCGGCGATTGGCTTGGCGACACGCGCGGCCGAGCATCAAGCGCAGGGTGCCCATGCGGTGCGGGGTAGGGTCGAGGTGATCCATGCCCAGGCCGAACGTGCCGCCCAGGCGGTGGTGGAGACCACTGCCAGTGGCAAGGTGCTGGATGGGCTGGCGGCGCAGTTGAAGGCGAGCCTGGGGCAGTTCAGGGCTTAGCGTCGTCAGTGCTGGCCCCTTCGCGAGCAAGCCCGCTCCCACATTTGGAATGCATTTCAAAATGTGGGAGCGGGCTTGCTCGCGAAAACGATCTTAACGGCTCAGATACATCCGAGTCGTTAGCAGATAAACCGGCAACCCCGACACCAAAATCAACAGCGCCGCATATGGCGCTGCAGCCGCGAATTCAACATTCGAGGTATGCGCCCACACCGCCGTCGCCAAGGTATTCAGCCCCGTTGGGCTAAGCAGCAGCGTCGCCGTCAATTCCTTCATCGCATCCAGAAACACCAGCGCAAACGCCGCCCCCAATGCCGGGAAAATAATCGGTAAGGTCACCCGGCAAAACGCACTGAACGACGAGGCGCCCAACGTGCGTGCAGCCTCTTCAAGCTGCGGCGCAGCCTTGTTCAGCGCGGTACGGATCGGCGCCTGGGCCAGCGGCAAAAACAGCAGCGCATAAGCAATCAACAGCAATGCCGAGGTCTGGTACAGCGCCGGCACATAGTGCAGGGCGAAGTACACCAGCGTCAGCGCAATCACCAAGCCGGGCAGGGCGTGCAGCAGATACGGCAGGCGTTCGGCCCAGATCGCCAACTGGCCTTTGTAGCGCACCACCAGCAACCCGACCGGCACCGCCAGTACCAGGCAAAGCGCGGCGCCGCCCAGGGACAGTGCCAATGAAGACAGCAGCGCCTCACCGATTTCTGCTACTGGGAAAGCGGCAGAAGATCCCACCGCCAACCAATAACCGAGCATCCCCAGCGGAATCCCGCTGCCGATGATCGCCAGCGCCAGGCAATACACTTGGCCCAACGGCGCCCATTGACCCAGTCGAACCTGCTCCGCATGCCGCGCCGCGCCCTGGCCAATGCGCACATGCCGGCCCTTGCCGCGCACGCGCAACTCCAGCCACAGCAGCGTCAGGCACATCACCAGCAACACCGCCGAGAGCATCGCGGCATTCGCATTGCTGAACTCGAGCTCGAACTGTTGGTAGATGGCGGTGGTAAAGGTCTGCAAACCGATGATCGACAGCGCGCCGAACTCCACCAGCATATGCAGTGCGATCAACAATGCCCCGGCCAGCAGCGAAGGCCACAGCAGCGGCAAAGTGATGCGAAAGAACACGCCCCAGCGATTCAGCCCCAGGGTGCGGGCCGACTCTTCCAGGGAGGGATCAAGATTGCGCAGGGTCGCTGCCACCGGCAAAAAAACCAGCGGGTATTTCGACAGGCTCATCACCAGGATCGCCCCGCCAAGCCCTTCGAAACTGGCGCTCAGCGATACCCAGGTAAAGCTGCTGACAAACGCCGGTACCGCAAACGGCAGGCACAGGATCACGCCCCAGATGCGTCGCCCTGGCAGATTGCTGCGCTCCAGCAGCCAGGCCAGGGATAGGCCGATCACG
The DNA here is from genome assembly GCF_000510895.2 of Pseudomonas sp. FH1. NCBI lineage: Bacteria > Pseudomonadati > Pseudomonadota > Gammaproteobacteria > Pseudomonadales > Pseudomonadaceae > Pseudomonas > Pseudomonas sp. FH1. The sequence continues at coordinate 1,441 of NZ_AOHM01000034.1, read as the reverse complement.
CCACACGTCACCGTCACCCCGATCATCAGCGCCATGGTATTGCGCAGCAACCCGAACACATAAGGCCGCCAGAGCAGGTGCACCGCCTCCGCCCAACCGGCTTGCCACGCCTTGAGCCCGACATAGGCCAGCGGCAGCAAGCTCAAGCTGACCAGCAACAGTACGGGCAGCAACAACCAGATCGACGGGCGCTTGCGCCTAGGGCTGACCCCCCCGCGCAGGGCGGGGGCGGGTAGCGATGGGTTCATCAGTTCAAGCCAACGTCACGTTCCAGATCCAAGGCTTCTTCGGCGTTGCCCAGGTCGGCGGGGGTGACTTTCGGCGGTTGCAGTTCGCTGAAAGGCTTGAGGCCACGGTTGGATTCCATGCCTTTGCGCAGCGGGTATTCGGCCGAGGTGTTGGTGATGACGCGCTGGCCTTCTTCACTGGCCATGAACGCCAGCAGTTGCTGGGCTTCTTTCGGATGCTTGCTGGATTTCAGCGCCGCCGCCGAAGACACGGTGATCAAGCCACCGGCATCGCCATCGGTGAAGTAATGCAGTTGGGAGTCCAGGTTGGTTTTTTCTTTCTTCAGGGCGAACCAGTAGTAGTTGTTCACCAGTACGGTGGCCACTTCGCCATTTTCAACGGCTTTGAGGGCGACCATGTTGTTGCTGTACACCTTGCCGAAGGCGCGCAGGCCGGTCAGCCATTCTTCGGCGGCTTCACGCCCGTGCAGCTTGATGATCGCCACGGCCTGTTCCTGGAACGCGCCGCTGGTGGGCACAAAGCCGACCTTGCCTTGCCACTCGGGGCCGGCGAAATCCAGCACCGATTTCGGCAGGTCTTTTTCCGCGATCAATTTAGGATTGAACGCCACGACGCGGGTGCGTGCGGTCACGCCCATCCAGTCGCCGTTGGCGCCGACGTAATCCTTGGGCAATACGTCGAGGGTGCTGGCGTCGATCTTGGCCAGCAGGCCTTGCTCGCCGAGTTTGTTCAGGGGTGGCGATTCTTCGGTGTAGATCACGTCGGCAGGCGAGCGGTCGCCTTCTTCCACGACCTGGCTGGCGAGCTGATTGCTGCTGCCTTTGCGCACGTTGACGTGAATGCCGGTCTTGGCTTCGAAGGCTTTGGCGAGTTCATCGCCGACTTCTTTGTGCTGGCCGTTGTACAGGGTCAGGGAAACCTTGTTGGCGGAGTAGGCGGTGGGCGAGAGCAGGGTCAGGCCGAGTAGAGTGATGGTCAGGCCACGCAGAAGGGATGTCTTGAGATGGGTATCGCGGATCATCATCCGGGTTGTTCCTCACTTGTATGCAACAAATACTTACAAGGATAAACGATAAAGTTTCTCAGGTGCGGGCGAGGGGGGAAATCGCTGGGAAAGTTTCCGAGATGAGGTTTTTAAAGCCCGGAAACGAAAAAACCCGCTTTCGCGGGTTTGATCTGAATTTGGTGCCCA
>NZ_AOHM01000033.1:0-2501 GCF_000510895.2 Pseudomonas sp. FH1 | reverse complement strand
CCTCAGACAGCGAGGCCGTTAAAAACGGCTGCTTACTTCAGACCTTCCTTAGGGCTAAGGAGATGCCCTAAACTATGGGATGTGGACTCCCACCAAAATAATAAGAACGCCGTTAGGGGCCGAAACCTTAAATTGGATTCACACCATGTCGGACAAAAAAACATCATGCAAAATTTGGTGAAGAATTATGATCCCAAGACAGCTCCGACCATCCTAGTACCTCGGACTGGCCATACAACAAGAAATGGAGAAATCGGCATTGTATCCAGAAGCAAGATAAACCCAAAAACAGGACAACCATTTACAAATGCCAGATCTCTTGTCGCTAGAGACATTAAAGAGCTAAGGAGAGTTTACCCAGACGTTCCGAATAGCAAGCTCCAGAAACTCATTAGACTTAACAAAGAAATGTACCCAGAACTCAGGTAAGGGCAGGCATATGAACCTTGACGAGCAAGTGATAAGCTCCATATTCGAAGAGCTACTCGAAGACAACTCATCTAACTACAAGAAAGAACTGAGCAAACCCGCCGACTCAAAGCTAGACTTATACGCTAGAGTACGGTGTGCGCTAGCCAAACTCAGCACCAGCGAAAGAGACGATATTTTTAGAGTTTTCGACATAATTATTGCCGATAGCGCATCTGTAATATTTGGCACACTGGATGGAACTCATTTCCCAAACAACATTAATGAAGATTTTATCCTTCAATACAACAACAAAGAAATCCAAGGCAATTTACAGGATATTTTCATAGAAAAAGCCGAAGAAAAGGGTATCTACAAATAGAAATAACAAGAGTGATAGAGGTGTGCTCTGACTACAGCCCGACGGCGCCCGGCAACATGCATGAGTGCAGGCGCCGCCCCCAAACAACGCCTATACCCCTTCCACGCGGACGGAATCACTTACACACTTCCGCCGCTGCTGGAGTCGCAACTCGATCACGAGTGGCGCGTTACCCGCCACTGGAGCATCACCGATACTCTGGACAAGACCAAGTACCTGAGCTGGAACCTGCACGGCCAGCTACTCAGTAGCCGCGATTATCCCAATGCGCAAACGCTTTACTACTACGATGCCGACGGGCACCTCAGTGAAAGCATCAATGCGCATGGCGAGCACACTCATTACCGCTACGACGCCCGCGGCTACCTGATCGTAAGTGAACGCCCCAAGGTGCGCATCGACCGCTACGACCGCAGTGGAAGACTGATACAGCGTGTCGATGCCATGGGCGATACCGTCGACTTCGGCTACAACTCCTATGTTTGCCTGCTGCACCTGAGCAATGAAAACCACGAACGCTACTGCTTCGAGTGGGACGCGCTGGACCGCCTGCTGGCCCAGCAAGATCTGGATGCCAGTGGGCGTATCTACCAGTACAACCCGTTGGGTAATGTCACCGGTATCCACCATGTCTCCGCGCCGCTGGCCGAGCCCGACCTGGATGGAAAGGACAGTGCCGAACCACGCGCGCCACTGGCGCACCATTTTGAACGCGACGCCCTCGACCGCTTGATCCGCAAGCGTACCGACGACGGCGTTACCGAGTATGCCTACGGCAATGCCGACAACCTGCTGGCGATCATCCTCACCAACACCCGGTGACCAGCAGCGGCTGGACTAAACCTACGACGCCGTAGGTCAACTGCTCAGCGAGGCCAACAGTGCCTACGCCCTAGACACACAAGCTGCAAACAGGGAAGCCGGGCTAAATCAGAAATCCGCACCGAAGGGCTACGTTTGGCACCATGTGAATGATTACGATCCAAAGTCAAACACCGGAACAATGCAACTTGTAAAACAAAAAGCACACTTGGGAATAAAACATGCCGGAGGCGTTAGCCGGTACTCAGTAGCAACCGGAAAAAAAATATACTCATCCTGCGAGACCAGCCAAGCCTAAAGGACCTACCAGATGCCCATAACCCTACAGAATTGCGAAGCCCCAATTAGTACTCTTGAACTCGATGAATTCACTAAAACTATTGGCAGCACGCCATCAGAATATTTTAGAAATTTCTACCTAACAAATAATGGCGGAACCATTGATGACTCAATCACAGAAAGCAATGCCTTTTTACTAAACAGCTTTCTCTCCATAAAAAATGCTGAGGTAACAATTGAAGATACATACAAGCAACTAATCAAAGGAGAGCCCGAATTAAAAAACCTAGTCCCATTCGCCTATGACGATTGCGGTAACATTTTCGTTTTATCCGCCAGAAATAAAGATTTCGGGCTTGTCTATCTATGGCTGAGCGATGAAAGAGATCTAGTTTTTTTATCTAGCTCTTTCGAAGAATTTCTCGCACAGTTTGAGCAATGATTAGAACCACACCACCTATAACCAGGGCAACATTATCCGGAAGGGAGATCGACTAAACCTTCGAATACGACCTGGGACGTGCACCCTCCCCACTGGGTCGTGAGGATCATCGCTACAGGGTGTAGTGGTCTAATGAAACCGGACACCCATTTAGGCGAGAATGCTCGC